>NZ_MUFJ01000001.1:0-232110 GCF_001996245.1 Salinivibrio sp. MA607
AATCAATTGGTCACAGGTTCGAATCCTGTACAACCCACCATTTCTCAGACGCGGGGCTATAGCTCAGCTGGGAGAGCGCTTGCATGGCATGCAAGAGGTCGGCGGTTCGATCCCGCCTAGCTCCACCAAGTCTGAAAGATGGGCGATTAGCTCAGTTGGGAGAGCACCTCCCTTACAAGGAGGGGGTCACTGGTTCGAGCCCGGTATCGCCCACCATTTTCTCAATAGAGAAAAAGCCATTATTGGGGCTATAGCTCAGCTGGGAGAGCGCCTGCCTTGCACGCAGGAGGTCAGCAGTTCGATCCTGCTTAGCTCCACCATTTCATTATACGTTTTTAGACAGCAGTTATCCCCTGTTGCGACGACGAGTGTCTGAAAGCGAATAATAAAGTGGTTTATCGTTATGATAAATACACATGCTCTTTAACAATCTGGAAAGCTGACAAGTCATTCTTTAAGAATGACAGTAAAGTTCTCAATCAGTGACATATCATGTCACTCACACAATCAAGTGTGCTTGGACTTTGTCTTATTGAATCAATAACGACAAAGCTTCTATTTGAGTCCGGCAAAAACAAAACCTTAATTGGTTGATGATTCAACACTCAGTGGTTTTGCGACGTAGATTTCTTTTTTAGGCAATCTTGCGCAAAAAAGACCTCTTGGGGTTGTATGGTTAAGTRAYTAAGCGTAGACGGTGGATGCCTTGGCAGTCAGAGGCGATGAAGGACGTATTAACTTGCGAAAAGCCCAGATAAGGCAGTAAAAGCCATTTGAATCTGGGATATCCGAATGGGGAAACCCACCTGCATAAGCAGGTATCTTAGCGTGAATACATAGCGCTAAGAGGCGAACTCGGGGAACTGAAACATCTAAGTACCCGGAAAACGAGTAGGACGGGACACGTGATATCTTGTCTGAACATGGGGGGACCATCCTCCAAGGCTAAATACTCCTGACTGACCGATAGTGAACCAGTACCGTGAGGGAAAGGCGAAAAGAACCCCTGTGAGGGGAGTGAAATAGAACCTGAAACCGTCTACGTACAAGCAGTGGGAGCCTCCTTTGTGGGGTGACCGCGTACCTTTTGTATAATGGGTCAGCGACTTAATGTTAGTAGCAAGGTTAACCGCATAGGGGAGCCGTAGGGAAACCGAGTCTTAACTGGGCGTGTAGTTGCTAGCATTAGACCCGAAACCGAGTGATCTAGCCATGGGCAGGTTGAAGGTTGAGTAACATCAACTGGAGGACCGAACTCACTAACGTTGAAAAGTTAGGAGATGACCTGTGGCTAGGGGTGAAAGGCCAATCAAACTCGGAGATAGCTGGTTCTCCCCGAAAGCTATTTAGGTAGCGCCTCGGACGAACACTACTGGGGGTAGAGCACTGTTAAGGCTAGGGGGTCATCCCGACTTACCAACCCTTTGCAAACTCCGAATACCAGTAAGTGCTATCCGGGAGACACACGGCGGGTGCTAACGTCCGTCGTGGAGAGGGAAACAACCCAGACCGCCAGCTAAGGTCCCAAAGTTATCGCTAAGTGGGAAACGATGTGGGAAGGCTCAGACAGCCAGGATGTTGGCTTAGAAGCAGCCATCATTTAAAGAAAGCGTAATAGCTCACTGGTCGAGTCGGCCTGCGCGGAAGATGTAACGGGGCTAAGCGATACACCGAAGCTGCGGCAATGCGATTTATCGTATTGGGTAGGGGAGCGTTGTGTAAGCCGTTGAAGGTGTGCTGAGAGGCATGCTGGAGGTATCACAAGTGCGAATGCTGACATGAGTAACGATAATGGGGGTGAAAAACCTCCACGCCGGAAGACCAAGGGTTCCTGTCCAACGTTAATCGGGGCAGGGTAAGTCGGCCCCTAAGGCGAGGCCGAAAGGCGTAGTCGATGGGAAACGGGTTAATATTCCCGTACTGCTACTTACTGCGATGGGGGGACGGAGAAGGCTAGGTGGGCCTGGCGATGGTTGTCCAGGTTCAAGGGTGTAGGCTGTAATCTTAGGCAAATCCGGGATTACACACGGTCGAGACCCGATGTCGAGCCACCAAGGTGGTGAAGTCATTGATGCCATGCTTCCGGGAAAAGCCTCTAAGCTTCAGGTAAGTAGGAACCGTACTCCAAACCGACACAGGTGGTCGGGTAGAGAATACCAAGGCGCTTGAGAGAACTCGGGTGAAGGAACTAGGCAAAATGGTACCGTAACTTCGGGAGAAGGTACGCTGCCCACGGTGAAGTCCCTTGCGGATGGAGCTATGGGCAGTCGCAGATACCAGGTGGCTGCAACTGTTTATTAAAAACACAGCACTGTGCAAAATCGAAAGATGACGTATACGGTGTGACGCCTGCCCGGTGCCGGAAGGTTAATTGATGTGGTTATCGCAAGAGAAGCCATTGATCGAAGCCCCGGTAAACGGCGGCCGTAACTATAACGGTCCTAAGGTAGCGAAATTCCTTGTCGGGTAAGTTCCGACCTGCACGAATGGCGTAATGATGGCCACGCTGTCTCCACCCGAGACTCAGTGAAATTGAAATCGCAGTGAAGATGCTGTGTACCCGCGGCTAGACGGAAAGACCCCGTGAACCTTTACTACAGCTTGGCACTGAACATTGAGCCTACATGTGTAG
Source organism: Salinivibrio sp. MA607 (assembly GCF_001996245.1). Classification (NCBI taxonomy): domain Bacteria; kingdom Pseudomonadati; phylum Pseudomonadota; class Gammaproteobacteria; order Vibrionales; family Vibrionaceae; genus Salinivibrio; species Salinivibrio sp. MA607. The sequence continues at coordinate 2,633 of NZ_MUFJ01000001.1, forward strand.
GATAGGTGGGAGGCTTTGAAACGGCGACGCCAGTTGTCGTGGAGCCATCCTTGAAATACCACCCTTGTATGTTTGATGTTCTAACTTAGCCCCCTWATCGGGGGTGAGGACAGTGCCTGGTGGGTAGTTTGACTGGGGCGGTCTCCTCCCAAAGYGTAACGGAGGAGCACGAAGGTGGGCTAATCACGGTCGGACATCGTGAGGTTAGTGCAATGGCATAAGCCCGCTTAACTGCGAGAGTGACGGCTCGAGCAGGTACGAAAGTAGGTCATAGTGATCCGGTGGTTCTGAATGGAAGGGCCATCGCTCAACGGATAAAAGGTACTCCGGGGATAACAGGCTGATACCGCCCAAGAGTTCATATCGACGGCGGTGTTTGGCACCTCGATGTCGGCTCATCACATCCTGGGGCTGAAGTCGGTCCCAAGGGTATGGCTGTTCGCCATTTAAAGTGGTACGCGAGCTGGGTTTAGAACGTCGTGAGACAGTTCGGTCCCTATCTGCCGTGGGCGTTGGATGATTGAGGGGAGCTGCTCCTAGTACGAGAGGACCGGAGTGGACGAACCGCTGGTGTTCGGGTTGTGTCGCCAGACGCATTGCCCGGTAGCTAAGTTCGGCACAGATAAGCGCTGAAAGCATCTAAGCGCGAAGCTGGCCCCGAGATGAGTCATCCCTAGAGCTTCGAGCTCTCTAAAGGGTTGTCGTAGACKACGACGTTGATAGGCAGGGTGTGTAAGCGCTGTGAGGCGTTGAGCTAACCTGTACTAATTGCCCGTGCGGCTTAACCATACAACACCCAAGAGGTTTTGGGTTGGACTCGAAATAAGCCAGTTGATTGTGGCGAGAATGGCCCCGAGATGAGTCATCCCTAGAGCTTCGAGCTCTCTAAAGGGTTGTCGTAGACKACGACGTTGATAGGCAGGGTGTGTAAGCGCTGTGAGGCGTTGAGCTAACCTGTACTAATTGCCCGTGCGGCTTAACCATACAACACCCAAGAGGTTTTGGGTTGGACTCGAAATAAGCCAGTTGATTGTGGCGAGAAYGAAACAGCTTTCTAGATACGTGTTTTGACTRAAAAGTGAAGACACACCAAATTTTGCTTGGCGACCATAGCGCTTTGGACCCACCTGACTCCATGCCGAACTCAGTAGTGAAACGAAGCAGCGCCGATGGTAGTGTGGGGTCTCCCCATGTGAGAGTAGGACATCGCCAGGCTTTTATTACAATTGATTAAAGCAAAGAGATATAAGCCTTTAGTCATACAGAATTGGTGCGGAGTGGTAGTTCAGTTGGTTAGAATACCGGCCTGTCACGCCGGGGGTCGCGGGTTCGAGTCCCGTCCACTCCGCCACTACTTAGAAACCCTAGCTGAAAAGCTGGGGTTTTTTGTTATTGGACGACCAGACAGATCGCTTTATAAATAAGCGATTAAACGTTTGACTAGTAATTGATGGTGGTAATTTGTCGCGAGATCGCTACAATAGGCAACTATCTACAGGGGTATAGCTCCAACTGGCAGAGCAGCGGATTCCAAATCCGCGTGTTGGGGGTTCGAATCCCTCTACCCCTGCCAAATATTAAAGCATCGACATTGTCGGTGCTTTTTTTATGTCTACTGTCTGTAGTAGTAACCACGCCTTTCTTCCCTTTTTCTTCCTCCTGTTTCTTGTTCACATGTCGCGGTATGATGAGTTTTTACCAATCGAAAGGAGCACCCAGTGGTAAGCATATTGTGGGTAGGGCTTGGTGGCGCATTAGGGGCGTCCTCGCGTTTTTTAGTTTCAGAGTGGAGCGTCGCGGTGTTTGGTCGAGGATTCCCGTACGGCACCCTAATGGTTAATGTGCTGGGCTCATTAGCAATGGGCGTCTTTTTAGCGGCGATGAGCCAAGAGCTAATTGCCCCGGTCCCTTGGCGTCAACTGATTGCGATTGGCTTTTTAGGGGCTTTTACCACCTTCTCGACGTTCTCTGTCGATACCTTGATGCTGTTCCAACATGGAGAAACGGTGAAAGCCTTGCTAAATGTTGGTTTGAATCTCGCCTTATGCCTCGGAGCGGCAGCGATGGGGGCTTGGCTGTTGGGACGTATTACCGGGTAATAGAAAACATCGCGTACGTCGCTTGTTGTTGCGGCGGTGATTTCTTATACTGGCATTGAACTTGTCGGAGTGCCAATTGGCTGAGACCACATAAAGTGGGATCCGTTGAACCTGATCTGGTTAAGACCAGCGAAGGGAACAAGAGATGCTTCAGATCACAGACGCAACCCGTCTGCCAGTTTGCTCACATCTCAAATTCAGCGTTTTCCGGCAAGCATTAATTCCCATAATGAACACCGGAGTAATGCTATGTCGACCCGTAAACAGGCCCGCCTTGAGGCCAAATCCTTTATCGATTCCCTTTCTGCGCAAACCTACCCCAACTCGGAAAAAGTCTATGTCGAGGGCTCGCGACCTGACATTCGCGTCGGGATGCGCGAGATCCATCTTTCCCCCACCTTTGTGGGCGGCAGCAAAGAAAAGCCTCAGTATGAAGACAATGAGTCCATTCGGGTTTATGACACATCAGGGCCTTATACCGACCCACAGAGTACTATCGATATTTACCAAGGCTTAGCGCCAGTGCGAAAAGCCTGGATCGATGAACGTGCCGATACGGAGTTTCTTGATGCGGTGAGCTCTGACTATGCCCAAACCCGCCTCAGTGATGAAACCTTGGATGAACTTCGCTTTAGTGCCTTACCATCTATCCGCCGCGCGAAACCTAATCAGTGTGTGACTCAACTGCATTACGCACGCCAAGGCATCATTACCCCAGAAATGGAATTTATCGCCATTCGCGAAAATATGGGGCGTCAGCAGTATCGTGAAGAGCAGCTGAACCGCCAGCATCCCGGGGAAAGCTTTGGTGCGGATTTGCCATCACAAATCACCCCCGAATTTGTGCGCCAAGAGCTCGCCGAAGGGCGGGCGATTATTCCGGCTAACATTAATCACCCAGAAGCGGAGCCGATGATCATCGGGCGTAACTTCCTGGTGAAAGTGAATGCCAATATTGGTAACTCAGCGGTGAGCTCCTCAATAGAGGAAGAAACTGAAAAATTGGTATGGTCGACTCGTTGGGGTGCGGATACGGTGATGGATTTATCGACGGGCCGCAATATTCACGAAACCCGCGAGTGGATTTTACGTAATAGCCCAGTCCCGATTGGCACTGTGCCTATGTATCAGGCGCTTGAGAAAGTGAACGGCATTGCCGAAGACCTGACCTGGGAAGTCATGCGCGATACCTTGATAGAGCAAGCCGAGCAAGGGGTCGACTACTTTACCATTCACGCTGGGGTGCGTTTGCACTATGTGCCCATGACCGCCAATCGCGTGACTGGGATTGTCTCGCGCGGTGGATCGATTATCGCCAAATGGTGCTTGGCGCATCATCAAGAAAGTTTCCTGTATACCCATTTTCGCGAAATCTGCGAAATCTGTGCCGCTTACGACGTGTCTTTGTCGTTGGGCGATGGGCTGCGTCCCGGCTCAGTGGCAGACGCGAACGACGAAGCGCAATTCAGTGAGCTACGTACCCTGGGCGAGCTCACCAAGGTGGCATGGGAATACGATGTGCAGGTGATGATTGAAGGCCCTGGCCACGTGCCCATGCATATGATCAAAGAGAACATGGACGAGCAGCTCACCCATTGCCATGAAGCGCCTTTCTATACTCTCGGCCCGCTAACCACCGACATTGCTCCCGGTTACGATCATATTACCTCCGGCATTGGTGCGGCGATGATTGGCTGGTTTGGGTGTGCGATGCTCTGTTATGTCACGCCCAAAGAACATCTGGGTCTGCCCAATAAGGAGGATGTTAAAATTGGGCTTATCACCTACAAGCTTTGCGCGCATGCTGCGGACTTAGCTAAAGGACACCCGGGGGCGCAGGTGCGTGATAACGCCATTTCTAAAGCGCGCTTTGAATTCCGCTGGGAAGACCAGTTCAATCTATCCCTTGATCCGTTCACGGCACGCGCCTATCACGATGAAACACTGCCTCAAGAGTCGGGCAAGGTCGCACATTTTTGCTCGATGTGTGGACCGAAGTTCTGCTCCATGAAAATCAGCCAGGAAGTCCGGGACTACGCCAAAGAAAACGGCTATGCCGCCGCGGGTCAAGCGATTGATGTCGCTATGCTGGAAGACCCGTTAGCAGGCATGCAGCAAAAATCGCAAGAATTCCGAGAAAAGGGCAGTGAGCTCTACCTGCAAAAATCCCATCTTCAGCCACAACACGGTACTGAGGTGGAAGACAGCGACAAGGTGGGATCATGAGTTTGACTCCGTTTGCGCCTATGTCTGAAGGCGTAGGCCCATTATATCCGGTGGTGGACGATGTGGATTTGCTCGAACGCTTACTTTGTTTGGGGGTGAAAACTGTGCAACTGCGCGTGAAGCAGCCAGCGCATCCACAATTGGCGGATTGGATACAGCGCGCGGTGGCATTGGGCCGCGCGCACCATGCGCAGGTGTTTATCAACGATCACTGGCAGCTCGCGCTTGAAGCTGGCGCCTATGGCGTCCATCTAGGGCAACAAGACTTACGTGAGGCGGATCTTGACCGGCTTGCGCGGCAAGGGCTGCGTCTCGGTGTGTCGACGCGCAGTCCAGAACAGCTCGCTGCAGCGGTTGAACTCACGCCAAGCTATCTCGCCATCGGCCATATTTTTCCCACCACCACCAAACAGCTCGCCGAACCACCGCAAGGTATTTCAGCGTTAGCGCAGCAGGTGGCGACTGTGGAGGGCCGCTTCCCGACGGTGGCGATTGGCGGTATTGATCTCGACCGAGCTCCCGAGGTCTGGCGCACTGGCGTGGACGCCATTGCGGTAGTCCGCGCCGTGACGCAAGCGCCCGATTTAGCGGCGCGCATTGACGCGTTTAATCGCTGTCTGAATCCATCCAGACAGCAAGGAGAGTGTGATGCTATCGGACAGTGAATACTTGCGTTATAGCCGGCAAATCATGCTGCCAGAAGTCGGAGAGTGCGGGCAGCAGGCACTTAGCAAGGCGCGCGTGTTAATGGTCGGTGCCGGTGGGCTTGGAACCACCGCGGGCCTCTATCTTGCAGGCGCTGGCGTGGGTCAGTTAGCGATTGCTGACTCGGACCACATTGAGCTATCTAATTTGGCGCGTCAGGTGGCGTATCGGGAGGCGCAAATCGGCACCGGTAAAGCCGCAGCGCTAGCCGCTAACTTGGTCGCGCTGAATCCTCATTGCCAGTGCCGGGCCATCAATGCCTATCTCGAGGGTGAGCGCCTGGCGCTCGAAGTGGCGATGGCGGATGTGGTGCTTGATTGCAGTGATAATCTCGCCACTCGTCATGCGGTCAACCAAGTCTGTGTAGAGACTGGCACGCCGTTGGTGAGCGCAGCGGCGATTGGCTGGCAAGGCCAGTTATTGGTTTATCAACCACATAGTGCATGTTATGCGTGCGCCTTTGCAGACGTGACGCCCTCTGAACCCACACGCTGCGCTGAATCTGGGGTAATGGGACCTGTGGTCGGCATGATGGCCACCGCGCAAGCGCTGGAAGGAATAAAGCTGTTATTAGGACAGGCGGTCAGGACCAATCGCTTGTCACGACTGGATGGGCAAACCATGACATGGCAGCACTTTTCGCTGCCTGTGCATCCGCACTGTGCGGTTTGTCAGCCAAAGCGGGAGGTAAGCGATGCAGTTAACCATTAATGACACGCCTACAGAGGTCAATGCCACGACCGTCGCGCAATTGATTGAGGAGATGAAGGTGCCGGCTGAATCAGTCGCGGTCGCGCTAAATCAGACCATTATTGCGCGCGATGCTTGGTCATCCACGTCACTTGCCGCTGGCGATAGCTTGGCGGTCTTTCAAGCGATTGCCGGAGGATAATTATGTTAACCATTGCGGATACGACGTTTTCATCTCGGCTGTTAACCGGCACCGGCAAGTTTGCCAGTCGCAAGGTCATGGCCGAATCACTGGCGGCCAGTGGTACTGAGCTGGTCACCATGGCGCTAAGGCGAGTCGATGTGCATGCCACACAAGACGATATTTTAACCCCGCTGCGTGAACTAGGTGTGCGCCTGCTGCCCAATACCTCGGGGGCGAAAAATGCGCAAGAAGCGGTGTTTGCCGCGCGTCTTGCTCGAGAAGCATTAGGAACGCCTTGGGTAAAGCTGGAAATTCACCCCGACCCTAAGTATCTGATGCCTGATCCGATTGAAACCCTTCAAGCGGCGAAAACGCTTGTAGATGAGGGGTTTGTGGTGCTGCCATATTGTCATGCCGATCCTGTGCTGTGTAAGCGTTTGGAAGAGGTGGGGTGCGCGGCGGTGATGCCCCTTGGCTCACCAATTGGCTCCAACCAAGGACTGGCCTCAATGGCGTTTCTCGACATCATTATTGAGCAAGCTCGCGTGCCGGTGATCATTGATGCCGGCATTGGTGCACCGTCAGATGCGGCGTTAGCGATGGAGCGCGGTGCCGATGCAGTTTTGGTCAACACCGCCATTGCCACGGCTGGCGATCCGATTGCCATGGGCGCAGCGTTTAAACAAGCGGTTGAAGCAGGACGCTGCGCGTATCGCGCTGGGCTGGCGGGCACACACAATCACGCCCACGCTTCTAGCCCCTTAACTACGTTTCTTGACGCTAAGGAGGCGTGATGAGCTTTTCTGAGCGGTGGGCGGCACTCGATTGGGATCATCATCGCCTTTCGATTTACAGTAAAACGCGCCAAGATGTCGAGCGGGCGCTGGCTAAATCCTCGCGCAATTTGGACGATTTCGCTGCCCTGATCAGCCCAGCCGCTGAAGGGTATCTTGAGGCCATGGCTCAGCAATCTGCGGCGCTGACGCGGCAGCGTTTTGGCTACGCCATGGGGTTTTATATTCCGCTGTATCTCTCCAATTTGTGCGCCAACGTGTGTACCTATTGCGGTTTTTCGATGGAAAACCGAATCAAACGGCGCACGCTGGATGAAGCTGAGATCGCCGCCGAGTGTGAAGCGATCAAAAAAATGGGCTTTGACAGTGTGCTCTTGGTGACCGGTGAGCATGAAACCAAGGTAGGGCTCGAGTATTTTCTCCGCGCCTTACCGGTGGTGAAGCGATACTTTCATCATGTGGCGATGGAGGTGCAGCCGCTGGATACCGACGCGTATCGCGCCTTGGTGGCACAGGGTGTGGATGCGGTGATGGTTTACCAAGAAACCTACCACGCTCCAACTTATGGGGAACATCACAAGCGCGGCAATAAAACCGACTTTCACTACCGGCTGCAAACTCCAGACCGATTGGCGCAGGCAGGGGTCGATAAGATTGGTCTCGGCGCCTTGATTGGCCTTGAGGACTGGCGGACCGACAGCTTTTTTACCGCCCAGCATCTCGATTATCTGGAAAAGCAATACTGGCAAAGCCGCTATTCGCTATCTTTTCCGCGCTTACGTCCTTGCGCGGGGGCGTTACAGCCGAAATCGGTGATGACGGATAAGCAGCTGGTCCAGCTGATTTGTGCCTATCGGTTGTGGAATCCGCAGGTAGAGCTGTCGCTATCGACACGGGAGTCACCTCACTTTCGCGACAATGTGTTGCCGCTTGGTGTCACGAGTCTATCCGCGGCGTCAAAAACTCAACCGGGCGGTTATGCCAACCCTGAGCCACAATTGGAGCAGTTTGCCATCAGTGATGAACGTAGCGCGGCAGAGGTGGCCGCCAGCGTCCGTGCCCTCGGTTTTGAGGTGGTATGGAAAGATTGGGATAACATCTACGATATCGCGCGTCAGGTGCAAATGGCTTCACAAACGGCAGCGGGTTAGCGACAATGCGGGCATGAAACGTATTACTGTATATGTGGGCCCGCGCTGTCCTCACTGTGAGGCGGCCAAAGCTTACTTGGATAAAAAAGGGCTGCGTTATCGTGTCGTCGATACGGCCACGCCCAAAGGCAAGAAGCTGCTGGCGGCAACAGGCTCGCGGGGTGTCCCGGTGATTTGTATTGGCGATACCACCTTGCGCGGCTTTTCGCCCAAAGCGGTCGAGAAAGCCCTGAAAGGGGAATAAAAAAAGCGTCCAATCGGACGCTTTTTGTTTTTTTATACTTAGTGAAGAGGCGACTTAACGGCTTAGCGGCGCGGTCGCTTGTTTTAACCAAGCTTGGTCTTGATCATCTAAAGATGGGCTAACTTCATCCCACACGGTTTGATGATAGCGATTCCACCACTGGATTTCCGCCTCGCTGAGCAAGCTCACATCGACCAAACGACGATCGATAGGCGCACGCGTGAGTGAGGCAAGTCCGAGCATCGTCATGTCACCCTCAGTGGGTTTTTCTTCAATCAACTCGAGGTTTTCAATCCGGATCCCAAACGCGTCGGCGCGATAGTAGCCCGGCTCGTTTGACACCACCATGCCCGGCAATAGCGCGACGCTATTGGGCGCTTTGGAAATGCGCTGCGGCCCTTCGTGCACGTCCAAGAAATGCCCGACACCGTGACCGGTGCCATGGTCAAAATCATAGCCGTGTTGCCACAAATACTGGCGTGCTAAGGCATCAAGCTGGCTGCCTGACGTCCCTTTCGGGAACAGCGCAGTGGCCAGCGCAATATGCCCTTTAAGCACCAGCGTAAAGGCCTTTTTGATCTCAGCGCTGCATTCGCCCACCGGCACGGTACGGGTAATGTCGGTAGTGCCGTCATAGTATTGGCCGCCTGAGTCCACCAAGTAGACATTGTTGCTCTCAATCACGCTCGGTTTGGGCTGATTGTTGTGGTTATAGTGACACATGGCCGCATTGCCACCGGCGGCGGAAATGGTATCAAAGCTTAAGTCGACCAGTTGATCGTCTTGTTGGCGGAATTGATACAGGGTGTCTGCGAGCACAGCTTCATCAGGGCGTTCACCGGCGTCGACTTGACGGTCAAACCACGCCAAAAAGCGAGTCACGGCAACACCATCGCGCACGTGACAGGCTTGCATACCGGCGATTTCTTGCGGATTCTTGGCCGCCTTTTCAAGCGCACATGGGTCTTGCGCTTCCACCACGGTGACTTGCGCTTGTTGGAGCGTGTCCAGTGTCCACGCATTGGCACCGTTTGGGTCGACCAATACACGTTGACCACTCAGCGCTTGCAGGGCATCAACTAGGCTGTCTGGGTGCGCGACGCTCACGCCTTCACCCACGTGTGCATCAAAGCCGTCGGGGAGACGGTCAGGGTCGATAAACACGGTGACGTCACCGGATTGCTTGATGATCGCTTGGGTCAGCACCACCGGCAAACGTGGGATGTCGCGACCACGGATATTGAGCAGCCAACACACAGCATCGGGTTGAGTGAGTACCGCGGCATCAAGGTTCTGATCGGCCAGCTGCTGGCCAATGGTTTGGCGTTTATCTAAGCTGGCGCGGCCGGTTTTCTCTTCACCCAGTAAAATGGCAGGGCTATTAAGCGGGGCGGGGCGATCGTCCCATAAGCTTTCAATCGGGTTTTGCTCAACACTCACCAAAGCCAAAGCCCCATCCAGCGCGCGTTGGGTGCGTTTGTACCAAGCGACGCTATGCATGCGAGCGTCGATAGCCAGCTTGGCACCCTTGGGCAATTGTTGCTGGGCCCATTGCACCGGTGGCTCATCAATCAGGTGGCAGTAGTCAAACAGGCCGGCGGGGACTTGCTTACGGACTTGAACCACATAGCGGCCATCAACAAAAATCGCTGCCTTGTCGCGGGTGATCACCGCCGCTCCTGCGGAGCCGGTAAAGCCGGTTGCCCAGTGGAGGCGTTCGTTGTGCTCGGGCACATACTCACCGAGATATTCGTCTTCGTGGGGGATGAGTAGGGCGTCATAATCGTGTTGAGCTAGCCAGTGTCTTAGCTGCTCAACACGCTTGGTAAGGGTCGCGTCCATTATTCTTCCTTCTTTGTATGGGGTGAACTTGCCATGTTCGGCCACGCGTAAAAAACCAGTGGATTAGACCCTAGCGCGATGGGCGATAGGCTGCAATTTTGCCGGGCTAAACTGCTGACAGCGCGAAATAATTAAATCTTTCAGCCATTGGTGCCCCGGGTCATTTTCTTGATTTTGATGCCAAAACAAGGTGTACGCCATCGGCGGTATTGGCGTCGGTAACGGCCGTACCACCAAATTGAGCGACGCGGCAATATAATGCGCAAACTGGCTTGGTGAGGTAAACACCAGGTCGGTATAGGTACACAGGCTCGCCGCACTGTTAAAATCAGGCACGTACATGGCAATGTCACGCTCAATATTACGCTCTGCCAGTTTATAGTCCAACAACCAGCGATCATTTCCATCACATTTCACCTGTACATGTCGCAGTCCAAGGTAACGCGCTTCATCCCATGGGCCCTTGAGTGCGGGGTGATCGGCGCGCATCAAGACACACTGGTGATCTTGGCAAAGCTCTTGGTAGCGCACACCCTTGGGCGGCATCAGGGTCAGCATGGCATCGGCGGGATTTAAATCTTTGCCGGTAATACCAAAGTCGATATTGCCACGGGCGAGACCATCAAAAGTGGTTTGATCCCAAGCGGCGGTATTGAGGGTGATCGATGGGGCGGCCTCTAACATATCGCCAATAAATTGGGGCAGCAGTAATGGGTAGGCGCTTTCTACAAGCGCAAAGCGAAAACAGCGATCACTTAAGTGTGGCTGAAAATGGTCAGGTTCGGTCATCGCCGCGATATCATTGAGCAAAGCGCGTAATTTAGGTTGCAAGGTTTGTGCACGAACCGTGGGTTTTAAGCCGTGGGCGGCTCGAGTAAAAAGCGGATCGTTAAATTGCGATCTTAGCCGGGCCAGATTTTTACTCACCGCCGATTGACTTAAATGCAGGCGTTTGGCTGTGCCCGTGACATTGCACTCTTCTAAAAGTACATGCAAACACACCAATAAATTGAGGTCGGTACGTTGCAGTTGGTCCAAATCCATCTTTTGTATTCTCCTTGGGAATAACTGCTTTTACTATAAACCATTATGGTTCATATCCTGAAGCCACTATACTGCGTGCCTGTATAGAGGAGTAACCAATGACGCACACTGATTCACCGACATCAAATCGCTTACTGGTCGCCTTAATGGTGTTACTGGTGCTATTTAGCCCCATGGCGATTGATATTTACCTACCGGCACTATCGCATATGGCGGGTGACTTTAATGTGAGTCCCACTTTGGCTCAAGACACTGTGACCTGGTTTATGTTTAGCTTAGGTCTTGGTCAGCTGTTTGCGGGGCCGTTGGCCGATCGCTTTGGCCGTAAGCCTGTGGCTATTATTGGTATTTCGCTTTATGGCCTTAGCTCTTTGATGGCGTGGCTCGCCACCTCGATGGATATGATGCTGGTGGCGCGTTTACTGCAAGGGTTTGGCGCGTGTGCAACCTCTGTGTGTGCCTTTGCCGCCGTCCGCGATCGTTTTGGTGCCGAACGCAGTGGCCATATGATTAGCTACTTAAATGGCGCGATTTGTTTTGTACCGGCTTTAGCGCCTCTACTTGGTAGTTGGTTAACCCAGGTGTTTGACTGGCGTGCTAACTTCACCTTTATGCTCGGTTATGCGGTATTAGGGTTGGTGCTGGTTATCGTCTTTTTGCCCGAAACCCGACCATCGCATACTGATACCTCGGGCCGCCTATTCAGCTTACGTCGTTATTGGCAGGTGCTGCGTGTACCAACATTTACTTATCACATAACCCTTTGCATGTTGGCGATGGCGGTGATCCTTGCTTATGTCACCTCCGCACCTGTGCTGTTGATGGACAGATACGGTATCTCCATGAACAGTTTCACCTTTTGGTTTGGCGCCAATGCGGCGTTAAATATTGCCGCGGCAATGTTGGGGCCGCGTTATATGCAAAAGTTTGGTAGCCGCCGGGCATTAAATATTGGCCTTATGATGCTGGTGGGATCGGGCGGGTTGATGTTGGCGCTCAGCCCCATCGCTGCACCTTGGGCCTTTATGTTGCCGATCTTTACCTCTTCATTCGGCTTTGCTTGGGTGTTAGGCGCGTCAGCTGGAGCAGCATTAGCGCCGTTTTCGGACCGCGCGGGCACGGCCGCGGCATTGCTCGGGTTATTCCAAATGAGCGGGGCTGGGCTACTCGTGAGCTTAACCCAGCGTCTAGGCTTATCGGCCAGTGATTTGATGACGGTGCATATGTGGTTATTAGTGCCGGGTCTGATTATTTTATGGTCACCGAAAGGTAAGCAATGGCATGCCAAAGTGGTAAAAAGCTAAATAATCAATAAAACAACGTCTCAGTTGGCAAACAATAATAAGACGTGCAAAACGCAGGGGTCTCGACAACCCATCATCCTTTTGCGCTGGCCTCGGCCAGCGTTTTTTTATTTTGCTAAACGTGCGTGGTTCAGAGTATATTTACTAAGCAAATCGAATTAACGCTCATTCCTTTTCGTTTTATATCCAAAGGTCAGTTATACACTATGTCATTATCGACAATCGAAATGGCGCGCGTCCTTGAACAACTTGAGGAATCGCCGGAAAAAATCATGTTTGGTAAATTATTGGTAGAGCTAGGCAGCCAAAGTGAAGAGCGTGTCCGTAGCGCCGCCCATCAAGTGCCGCTCAAATATTTACGCGAGCTGGTTTATCAATTTAATCACGTGATTGAAGATCGTCGTGCTGAGCGTATCGAGGAAATCACCCAAGGTTTGGAGCAAGATGGCCTGTCGGCTGACGAGCTATACCAATATATGATCCAGCGTAAGATGGGTTAATGCCGATTGACGCCGTGCAACGGGCGCCGTGCAACGGGCGCCGATCATTGTGAGCGGCATTGGCGACCCTTAAGCAATACAGATTACGCGCTCGCGGCAGGTTGTTTGCGCTTTTTTGGGGTACGCTGTTGGATCAGTAACCCCACTACAATAAAACTTAGTCCAACCAAGGTACTGATATGAATTGTCTCGCCAATAATGGTGGCCAGTAACACCAAAGAGATAAAAGGCGAAATAAAAATCAGATTACTGATCCGAGAGGTGTTCTGGGTATATTTCATCGCGCTCAGCCACAGCATAAAGGTTATTCCCATTTCGAATAGCCCGACATAACCGACTGCCAACCATCCTTGCCAAGGGATTCCTTCCCAAGTGCTTGTTAATCCAGCCAATAGCAAAGATACAGGCAGTGACAGAATAAAACAGAGCAAAATGCCGAGCACAGGATCAGCGCGATTTTTAGTATTAAGGACCCAAAAACCTGCCCACAATAACGTTGAGAGTAACGCCAAACCAATGCCAAGCGGGCTATCGAACTGGAGCGATAAAAGCTGGCCTTTGGTAGCGATCACAACCACGCCAAAATAGCCCAACGCCGCCGCAATCCAATCTTGACGACGAATCGTTTGGCCTAAAAACAATGCCGCCATTAATGTCAGAGTGATAGCCCAGCTGTAATTTAAAGGCTGGGCTAATGAAGCGGGTAACAGATCGTAAGCTTTAAAAAGCACCAAGTAGTAAATGAATGGATTAATCATCCCCAACACGCAATAGTAACCGGGTTGACGCCGAAAGGTCGGCCACAGCGCGTGAAGCTTTCCTTGCACAGCAGCAATAACGGTTAAAATTACTACCGACACTAAGCTGGCCGCTGCCAGCATTTGAATCGGTGTCATGTAGCTCAGGGTGATTTTGAATGCGGTTGCAACCGTTGACCATAGCAGTACAGCAGACAAGGCAAAGATCAGTGCCTTCCGTTCGTTATGCATGTTGCCTCCTTGCCAATATGCCTGTCGTTCCAGGCAGTCTACGCCATTGTAACTGACTGAGATAGACTGGACATCTATCCAGTATCCCATTAGCCTTTGCTAATACCAATGACCGCACAATAGAGAACGCTTTATGCTTGATGGCTTGTCATTTTCCGCTTTACCTATTCTCACGTTTTGTTTTGGCGCTGTCAGTGCCCTTGGACTCGGTTATGGCCTACACCGACGTGTCGTTGCGCAATACCAGCAATGGTATGAAACGCAATATGCGCAGCAACAAGCCAGTGCTGACATGCAACACCAACAACTGCAGCAGCAGCTTGATCAGCAACAGCACGAGTTAGATAGCTTAGATGTCGAGCGCGATCGTCTGACGCAAGAGTTACGCCAGTATTATGGAAAGTTGACGTCGGCGAGCGAGAAACTGCGCCAATTGGAACAATTACGCCAAGACAATCATGCACTGTCAGATAAACTCGATACGGTACGTGAGGAAAAGTCTGAACTGTTGGCAGAGTTGCGAGAAGTCAAAGCCAGCGCGGAGCAGCAGTTAAACGCGGCAAAGGAAAAACACGCACTGCTAGAAAACGCGGAGGAGCGATTACGCACCCAGTTTGAGCAACTTGCCAATCAAGTATTTGAGCAAAAAGTCCACTCGGTCGATGAGCAAAATAAAATGAGCTTAGAAAGCCTGCTTGGACCGCTTAAATCGCAGTTGGAAGGATTTAAGAAGCAGGTGACCGACAGCTTTGGCGAGCAAGCCAAAGAGCGCCATACCTTGATTCATGAAATCAAAAATTTACAACAATTAAACGCGGACATGACCCGTGAGGCCCATAACCTGACTCAGGCGCTTAAAGGCGATAATAAGCAACAAGGTAATTGGGGCGAAGTGGTCCTCGCGCGCATTTTAGAAGAGTCTGGCTTGCGAGAGGGGCGTGAGTACCAAACCCAAGTCAGCTTTGAAAATGAACAGGGCAAGCGCTATCAGCCGGATGTGGTGGTTAAATTGCCACAAGAAAAAGATGTCGTCGTTGATGCCAAAATGGCCTTGGTCGCGTATGAACGCTATTACAACGCTGAGACACTAGCCGAACAAGATGCCGCGCTTAAAGAGCACGTCCAGGCAATTCGTCAGCATATTCGTGGTTTGGGTCGCAAAGATTATCATCAACTCCATGGAGTACGCTCACTGGATTACGTACTGATGTTTATTCCTGTTGAGCCGGCTTTTCAGGTCGCGGTTGAGGCGGATGCCAGCCTGATTCGGGACGCCATGGACAACAACATCATGCTGGTGAGCCCGACCACCTTGTTAGTGGCTCTCAGAACAATCAATAATTTATGGCGCTATGAATATCAAAATCAAAACGCCAAACAAATCGCCGAGAAGGCCAGCAAGCTTTATGACAAGGTGCGACTTTTTGTTAGCGATATGGAAGGGCTGGGCAGCGCGCTAGGTAAAGCCAGTGACAGTTATCAAGGAGCGATGAACAAACTTAGCCAAGGGCGCGGCAATATCTTGCGCCAAGCGGAGAGCTTTAAAGCCCTAGGTGTCGAGGTTAAACGCGATATAAGTCCGGCGCTGGCCAGTGTGGCCACGGAACCTGGACCGGGAGAGTCGGTCAATGTCATGCAGACGGACCCAGGCACCACCACGCAAGAATGAGAATAAACTGGGTTGCGCGCTTGGAGTCCGGATGGGCGATAAAGTAAACTGGAGCCAATATGTTAGGGGAATACAATGACAGAGAAAAATTCGCACCAGGACCAAGAAACGATTGATTTTGGCTACCAGAAAGTCAAACGCCAAGAAAAAGAAAGCCTCGTGGCTGATGTATTTCATTCGGTCGCCGCTAAATACGATCTGATGAATGATGTGATGTCGATGGGCATTCATCGGGTATGGAAGCGCTTCACCATTGACTGTAGTGGTGTACGCCCCGGACAAAAAGTGTTGGATTTAGCCGGCGGCACCGGTGATCTGACCGCCAAGTTTTCTCGCATCGTCGGTGAGCAAGGTGAGGTGGTACTCGCGGATATCAATAACTCGATGCTGAAAGTGGGTCGCGATAAGTTGCGCGATAAGGGTATTGTTGGCAACGTGAGCTATGTGCAGGCGAATGCCGAGCAGCTACCTTTTCCTGACGATCACTTTGACTGTATTACCATCGCGTTTGGGCTTCGTAATGTCACCGATAAAGATGCGGCGCTGCGCTCGATGTTTCGTGTACTCAAACCGGGAGGGCGCCTTCTGGTCCTAGAGTTTTCTAAACCGGTGGCGAAGCCGTTATCGAAAGTATACGACGCCTATTCGTTCCACATTTTACCTAAGATGGGGCAGCTCATTGTCAATGACCCAGATAGCTATCGTTATCTTGCTGAATCAATTCGTATGCACCCTGATCAAGAAACCTTGAAAGGCATGATGGAACAAGCCGGCTTTGAACAAGCCAGCTATTATAATCTCACCGGTGGCATTGTCGCGCTGCACCGTGGGTATAAATTCTAAGGAGCCGGTATGGCGTTTGACTCACTCGTGTGTGCAGGACTCGAGACCGCCTTAAATGGCGTGATTAATAAAGATGCAGATAGCCAGCGCCGTTTAGCGCGACTAAAAGGGCGCAGTATTGGCGTCACGCTGCAAGAATATAATCGACAGTGGGTCTTTGTTTTTGGCCAGCAGATCGATGTACTGAGCCATTACGAGGGAGAGCTTGATTGTGCACTATCCCTCTCGCTTTCTGCGTTGCCGCAGTTGCAGCAAAAAGCCAATCTTACTGCGTTAATAAAAGCCGATAAGCTGACACTTGATGGTGATATGGACGTGGCCCAGCAGTTTTCTCAATTGTTGAGCGGCATTCAGTTTGATGTCGCCGAATGGTTATCGCCTTATACCGGAGATGTGGTTGCCCATACCCTCGTCAGTCAGGCACAGCAGCGTTGGCAGCAATTACAACAACTGGCTCAGCGTCAGCAGCGCTATGCTGGGGAAGTGATCACCGAAGAGTGGCGCTTGGCGCCGGGGCCGTTAGAAGTGGCGGCATACAGTGATCAAGTGGATGAATTGCGCAGTGACGCGGCGCGGTTGGAAGCCAAGGTTAAGCAGTTAGTAGAACGGATGGAGTCCGCATGACACTCAGTGAGATTCGTCGCCTGTATTTTATTATTCGTACTTTGTTATTGTACGGTGTTGATGCCCTACTACCCAGGCAACCGCTGACTCGACTCGCCCATCTTGGGCGTAAATCGCTGTTTTGGCTTAAAAACCAACACCCAGACAAGCCTGTGGGTGAGCGCTTGCGTTTAGCGATGCAAAGTTTGGGGCCGGTATGGGTAAAGCTTGGGCAAATGATGTCGACCCGCCGCGATCTTTTTCCTGCTCATATCGCCAATGAACTCGCCCAGTTGCAAGATAAAGTCGCACCCTTTGATGGCCACAAAGCAAAAACGCAAATTGAAGCGTCACTGGGTGGGCCTCTGGAAACTTGGTTCAGTGATTTTGAGCCCAACCCATTAGCCTCCGCATCCATCGCACAAGTCCACACCGCGACATTAAAAGAAAATGGCCGTGAAGTGGTGATTAAGGTGATCCGTCCCGATATCTTGCCGGTTATTCAGGCCGACTTGCGTCTGATGTATCGCGTGGCACGGCTGGTGGCGCGTTTTCTCCCTGATGCACGTCGCTTAAAGCCGGTAGAAGTGATTCGCGAATATGAAAAAACCTTGCTTGATGAACTGGATTTAATGCGCGAAGCGGCGAATACCATTCAATTGCGTCGCAACTTTGAAAACGATCAAGCCTTGTATGTGCCCGAAGTGTTTAGTGACTATTGCCGCAAAGACGTGATGGTGTCTGAGCGCATTTACGGTATTCAAGTGTCAGATATCGACGCGCTTGAGGCGAACGGTACAGATATGAAGCTGCTCGCCGAGCGGGGGGTTGAAGTCTTTTTCACCCAGGTCTTCCGCGATAGTTTTTTCCATGCGGACATGCACCCAGGCAACGTATTTGTGTCGTATGAACACCCGCACGACCCGCAGTGGATTGGGCTTGATTGCGGTATTGTTGGTACGTTAAACCGCGATGATAAACGCTATCTAGCGGAAAACTTTATTGCCTTCTTTAACCGTGATTATCGCAAGGTCGCTGAGCTTCATGTCGATTCAGGTTGGGTGCCGCATGACACCAATGTCGACGATTTCGAATTTGCTATTCGTACCGTGTGCGAGCCGATTTTCGAAAAGCCGCTGTGTGAAATTTCGTTCGGTAATGTGTTATTAAACCTCTTCAACACCGCGCGCCGCTTTAATATGGAAGTGCAGCCACAGCTGGTCTTACTGCAAAAAACATTGCTCTATATTGAAGGGCTTGGACGTCAGCTTTATCCGCAACTTGATTTGTGGACCACAGCAAAGCCGTTTTTAGAGTCGTGGATGAAACAGCAAGTCGGACCGCAAGCGGTATGGGCGGCGGTCAAAGAGAAGGCACCATTTTGGGCCGAAAAGCTGCCAGAAATTCCCGAGCTAATCTACGATGGCCTCCGCCAGGGGCGGCAAGTTAATCAGCGGTTAGACACCTACTATCAAAGCTATTTACAGACCAAACAGCGCCACTCGCGCGCCACATATCTACTGGGTATTGGTGCCACCTTACTACTGACTGCGACTATCTTGTATGCCAACCGGATCGATACACTACCGAGTGTTGCGACAGCGGGGGCGGTCGTTTTCTGGTTGTGTGGCTGGCGACTTTGTAATAAAACCTGTAACAAATAGCAGTTACACTGCTGCGCACATAACATTAACCAAGCGGAATAAAGGGAACCGGTATGGGTGGAATTAGTATTTGGCAGCTGCTGATCATTGCAGTCATCGTGGTGTTATTGTTTGGCACCAAGAAGTTACGCAATATGGGTGGTGATTTGGGCTCTGCGGTAAAAGGGTTCAAAAAAGCGATGCATGATGACGAGGGTAAGCGCGCTGATCAAGATGCTGACTTCGAGCCAACGTCGCTTAATGAGCGTGCTGAACCGTCGAAAAGCGAAAAAACGCAAAAAGACAAAGAGCAGGTATAAGCCGTGTTTGATATTGGTTTCTGGGAGCTGGTACTGATTGCCGTCATTGGCCTTGTGGTGCTTGGCCCAGAGCGGCTGCCCATTGCGATACGTAATGTGTCACGTTGGGTGGGCGCGGCCAAGCGTATGGCAGGTTCGGTCCGTGACGAGCTCGAGCAAGAGCTCAAGATCAAAGAGTTGCAAGATAATTTGCACAAAGCCGAGCAAGCAGGGATGAAAAATCTCTCCCCTGAACTGCAAGAATCGGTGGAGACGCTGCGACAGCGAGCCGCCGATGTGCAGCATCCTTATGCGTCTTCGCCAACATCAACCGCTGCAGCGCGTGATACCGAGAGTGCGGACACGGCCACCAGTCCCTCGTCCACCTCGTCGACCGATAAGTGATAACGAGCGACGCCTTATGTCTCTGATGAAAAAACCACTATGTCTTCTGTAAACGATTCTCAGCCACTCATCAGTCATCTGATGGAGCTCCGTAACCGCCTGCTTCGCGCCATCGTTGCCATCTTAGTGGTCTTTGCCGGGTTAGTGTATTTTGCCAACGACATTTATAGCTTGGTCGCTCAGCCACTGATTGACAAGCTGCCTGAAGGGGCGAGCATGATTGCCACCGATGTGGCGTCGCCCTTTTTCACCCCCATCAAACTGACGCTGGTTATCTCGGTGTTTGTTGCCATCCCCGTGGTGCTTTACCAAATTTGGGCCTTTGTTGCCCCTGGCCTGTATAAGCATGAGCAGCGCTTGGTGATGCCGCTTTTGGTATCGAGCTCGTTGTTGTTTTATGCGGGCGTGGCGTTTGCCTACTGGGTGGTATTGCCCTTGGTGTTTGGCTTTTTTACCTCGATTGCGCCAGAAGGGGTACAGGTGGCAACGGATATTGCCAGTTATCTCGATTTCATTTTGGCTTTATTTCTAGCATTTGGTATTGCCTTTGAAATCCCTATTGCGATTATACTGCTGGTCTGGACGGGCGCGACAACCGCGAAAAGCTTGACCAGCAAGCGTCCGTATGTCGTGGTGGCGGCCTTTGTCGTTGGCATGATGTTGACCCCGCCCGATATGATTTCGCAAACCTTGCTCGCCATTCCTATGTGTTTGCTGTTCGAGCTGGGTGTGTTGCTGTCACGTTTTTATGTCCCGCGCGACGCATCGGCATCTGAAGAGGCCAATGAATGATTGATATTGGTGTCAATCTCACCAGCTCACGATTTGATAAAGACAGAGACGAGGTTGTTGCTCATGCGCAGCAAGCCGGCGTCTCTGGGATGATTTTTACCGGCACCAACGTTGAAGAAAGCCAAGCAGCGGCGGATTTAGCGGCGCGGTACCCTGGCTACGCCTATGCCACTGCCGGGGTGCATCCGCACGATGCCAAATCTGTCGATCCAGCCAATTTAACCATGATTCGGCAACTGGCGCAGCGCGCCGAGGTGGTGGCGATAGGGGAATGTGGCCTCGACTTTAACCGTGACTTTTCGCCGCGCCCGCAACAAGAAGCGGTCTTTGAGGCGCAACTCGCATTAGCCGCTGAGCAGTCAATGCCGGTATTTATGCATTGTCGGGAGGCTCATGACCGTTGGCTGGCGATATTGCGTCCTTGGTTAGACAAGTTGCCGGCGGCGGTACTGCACTGTTTTACCGGTGAGGATCAGGCACTGCGAGATTGCTTGGATGCCGGGTTATACATAGGTATCACCGGTTGGCTCTGCGACGAACGGCGCGGACAGCAGCTTCAGCAACAGGTAAGCTGGCTGCCCGATGATCGCTTGATGATTGAAACGGATGCCCCGTATTTGCAGCCGCGCGATCTGCGCCCGCGGCCCAAACGTAGCCGTAATGAGCCCAAGTATTTACCGCATATTGCACAGGCGGTGGCGCAACTTCGCCAACAGCCTGTTGAACAGATTATTGATTGTACAATAAAAAATACCCAGCGCTGTTTCTCGATACAGTGAGGGGTGCATAACGATAGCGAGGCAGTACGCTGCCCCAAAGCCCAGGTCTGCAACATTAAGGAGGATACCGTGGCCGTATCCATTCAAAGCGCCTTTCCTGCACGACGCCTGCGTCGTACACGCAAAACTGATTTTAGCCGCCGTTTGGTGGCAGAACATACACTCTCTGCCAATGATTTAATTTATCCGGTCTTCGTCCTGATGGGCAAAAACCGTCGCGAGCCAGTGGCTTCAATGCCAGGTATTGAACGACTGTCTATCGACTTGCTGTTACATGAAGCGGACTACCTTGCCAAATTGGGAGTGCCCGCGATCGCCCTGTTTCCGGTGATCCCCAAAGATGCTAAAACGCTCTGTGCATCGGAAGCCTTTAATCCGGAAGGGTTAGTGCCTCGTGCTGTGCGCCTGCTCAAAGAGCATGTGCCACAAATGGGCGTGATTACTGATGTGGCGCTTGACCCTTATACCATTCATGGTCAAGACGGTATTATCGACGACGACGGCTATGTGATGAATGAGCCAACCACTGAGGTACTGATCAAGCAAGCCCTGTCTCATGCCGAAGCTGGTGTCGATATTGTCGCCCCGTCGGATATGATGGACGGGCGAATTGGACGTATTCGCGAAGCGTTGGAAGCAAACGGCTATATTAATACCCAAATCATGGCATATTCAGCCAAGTATGCTTCCAACTACTACGGGCCTTTCCGTGATGCACTTGGTTCAGCAGCTAACCTTAAAGGCGGTAACAAAGCCAACTACCAAATGGATCCGGCCAATAGTGACGAAGCCCTCCATGAGGTTGCAATGGACATTGCTGAAGGCGCCGATACCGTGATGGTGAAGCCTGGAATGCCGTATTTGGACGTGGTGCGCCGAGTGAAAAGTGAGCTCAATGTGCCAACGTTTGCCTACCAAGTGTCTGGTGAGTATGCCATGCATAAAGTAGCGTTTGATAACGGTTGGCTGAAAGAGCGGGAAACGGTAATGGAATCACTTCTGTGCTTTAAGCGAGCGGGTGCGGATGGCATTTTAACCTACTTTGCCAAGCAAGTTGCCGAGTGGTTAGCCGAAGACGCGGGCGCTCCATTACCACCGCGGCCGGAAGATACCGTCGGCTAAATGACCACACAGTGTCTCTACGCCCTTGCCATTGGCAGGGGCGTTTTTTTAGTAAGGGCATGAATTACCCCACAAAACTTAAGGGATAACATTGCGGTTGATCGGGTTCTGTAGTGAGATCAGTGTCTCTGTCGATTGGACCTCATCGATGGCCTGCAGTTTATCAATCAATACAAACTGTAACTCCTCGATAGAGCGACACATCAGCTTCACGAAGATGTTATAGGCCCCTGTCGTATAGTAAGCTTCGACTACCTCATCGAGTTGGTTCAGCTTTTCTAGCGCGGAGTGGTAATCGCGCGCCGCTTTCAGATTGATACCAATAAAGCAGCATACGTCATAGCCTAGCTTTTTAGTATTTACCAATATCTCGGTGCCTTCGATAATGCCAGCGGCTTTCATCTTTTCGACACGAACGTGCACGGTGGCAGGGCTGACATTAAATCGCTTTGCCATTTCTGCGTAAGGAACGCGTGCATCATCCAGTAAGGTAGAAAGAATTCGACGATCAAGGTCATCCAGTTTCGGCAATTCGTTCATTGTTTTCGTCTTTTTATTATAGCGAGGTCTTGTTTTTCGTTAACACGATTGCTTGACCGTTCGGTTAACACCTAATGTAGGGTATCGCGTTGTTTAGTGCGATACCAATCAACCAACAGGAAGTAGATGTGGGGATCAAATACCTTTTAGGCGGTTTACTGTTCTGGGTAGCATTGAGTGTCAGCGCCGCACAAAAAAACGTGCTGGTGGTGCATTCCTATCATCCCAACTTCTTTTGGAACCAAGCTCTGGTCGAAGGACTCGATACTGCCACCGCGGGAGAAGACATTGCGTTTCAACATACTTATCTAGAAATTAAACGTTATCAGTCAGAGGCGTATCGAGAGCAACTCAAAAAACTCTATATCCAAAAGCTCGGGAACCATCAATTCGATGCGATCTTAACCACGGATAATGCCGCACTTTGGTTAATCCATCAGTTGCATGAATATGTTGGTGAAACGCCAGTTGTTTACGCGGGCCTGAATAACTTTGGTCGCCAGCATTATCCGTTGCTCCCTAAGCTAACCGGCGTCAAAGAGGAAGTGGATCTACCGCGCAACTTGGCGTTAATGAAGCGGTTGCACCCTGGTTTAGAGCGCGTTTATGTGTTGCTCGATAATACCTTCTCGAGTCGTCAATACTGGAATGTCGTGCAAGCGCAACTGGCCAGAAACGGTGATTCTGGCATCGACGTCGTGCGCCTTTCTAGTCTCACCTTTTCGGGACTACGCGATAGAATTCAAGCCATGCATGACGGTGAGGCGGTGTTTTATCTTTCCTATTTTAGGGATAGCAACGGACAATTTCTCGATAAACTCAGTGGTATCCGAACGCTCACTCACAATACGCCCGTGCCCATCTATGGTGCCATGAGTTTTATGCTCGGTCAGGGTGTGGTCGGCGGCGTGGTGATAGATGGTAAAAATCAAGGCTACCATCAAGGGAAGCTCCTTCTTAAGACCTTGAGTGGTCAGCTACCCGCCGAACGTGATGGGACCAATATCACCATGTTTGATTACCCGGCACTCAAGCGCTGGCAGTTAGATATTAGCGCGTTTGATGATGTGACGATCACCAATCAACCCGAACCAATATGGCAAACTCATCCGGTGGCTGTGCAAGCGGTCGCCTTGGCTGTTTTGGTACTGGGCAGCGTGATTGTCATGCTAGCCGCGAATATTCGTCAGCTTCGACGCAGTGAGGCATCGTTGATGCGTCACCGGGCGATGCTCAAAGGGGTGTTTGATCAAAGTAATCAACTGATCGCGTTGTTGGATCAAAATGGCATCGTCGTTTCAGGCAACACCAGCTTTTATCAGCTGATCACCGACAGGCAGGCGTATGGAGAGCGTCCTTTATGGCTGTGGCCAATGTGGCGTAATCCGGCAAGTTTGGAGCAACACCTAAAACAGATTGGAACCACCCAGCCAAAGCGGTTTGAATTATGTTTAAGCGAAGCCCACCGTGAAGTGATCTTGGACGTGGCAGTGAAAAGCTTTCCCGGTGAACGAGGCCAGCCACGCGTATTACTTGAAGCGCGAGATGTCACCCAACGCAAACAAACTGAAGAGAAGCTACAGCGCAGCGAAATTGAATATCGCATGCTCTATGAGCAACAACCCGTTATTTTGTTAACGGTGGACTACCAGGCGCGCATCCAGTCACTGAACCAATACGCCGCAGATTTATTCGGCCATGAAAAATCGTGCTTACTGGGCCATAAAATCACTGAGCTGTATGTGAGCGACCAGGCGCCACCCCATCGGATGATTAAACGGGATCAGCATAACCAAGAGCAAGTCTGGCGCCGTGAGATTCCGTATCGAGCCGGCAATGGACACACCTTGTGGGTTCGAGAAACCATCCGCGCTATGCACAATCAAACCCAGCTAATGGTCGTGGGTGAAGATATTACCGCGCACCGAGAAATGGAAAACCAGCTGACCTATCAAGCGCATCATGACTATTTGACCGGTCTT
This sequence comes from Salinivibrio sp. MA607, assembly GCF_001996245.1. Lineage (NCBI taxonomy): Bacteria > Pseudomonadati > Pseudomonadota > Gammaproteobacteria > Vibrionales > Vibrionaceae > Salinivibrio > Salinivibrio sp. MA607. The sequence continues at coordinate 27,082 of NZ_MUFJ01000001.1, forward strand.
TACAACCGTAGCTACTTTGAACAAAAACTGGCCGCGGCATTATTACAAGCTCGAGAAGATGGTGAGTGCCATGCGATGTTCTACATCGATATGGACCAGTTTAAATTAATTAATGATACCGCGGGCCATGAAGCGGGGGATGAGGCGTTAAAACAAGTGGCTCAGATTATCCGTCAGCACTTGCCGGAAGGGGCGGTACTCTCACGCTTAGGTGGTGATGAGTTTGGCGTTATCGCGTATCATCACGCCGCGGAGCAGTCAGTGAACTGGGGAAGATCTTTGCTGGCGGTGCTTGCTGACAGTGAGTTCTTCTGGCATGGCAGCCGGATGCGCTTAGCGTGCTCGTTGGGGATTCGTCTGCTTGACCGTACCGCGGGTTCGCCTCAACAAGTTCATGCCCAAGCAGACACAGCGTGTTATGCCGCTAAAGATGAAGGCCGCAATCGACTCCACATTTATCACCCCGATGATGAAGAGCTGCAACGCCGAGAGCAAGAAATGGCTTATGTCAGCCATATTCATGAGGCGATCGCGCATGACCGCTTTGACATCTATGCACAACAAATTGTGGATATCCAATCAGATGCGCAAGACACGCTCTACATTGAAGCACTGGTCAGAATGCGCGACACCAAAGGCGGTTGGTTACCTCCTAGTATGTTTATTCCTGCCGCCGAACGCTACAGCATGGCGCATCAACTGGATACGGTGGTGGTAACCAAAACGCTTGCCTGGTTTGATGCGAATCCCGAGCAAATTGCGAAGTTGGGCAAGGTATCGATTAATCTATCGGGCCGGTCGATTACCCAAAGCACGTTCGTTGCTTTTCTCCTTGATGCCATTAAACAGACCCAGGTGCCCAGCGAGTGCCTCTGCCTGGAGATCACGGAAACCGCGGCGATCAGTAATATGAGCAGTGCGATCGATCTGTTTTCTCAGCTTAAAGCACTGGGCTGTACCATCGCCTTAGACGATTTTGGTGCCGGCATTTCTTCGTTTGGCTATCTGAAGCGTTTACCGGTCGATATTATAAAAATTGACGGACAGTTTATCCGCGATATTGAGACTGATGAAACCGACTATGCCATGGTGAAAGCCATTCATGATTTAGCTAAGCAAATGGGAAAACAAACCGTGGCTGAATTTGTTGAAAACGCAGCTATCTTGGACAGAGTCAAAGCGCTTGGCATCGACTATGCCCAAGGTTATCACTTTAGTATCCCGGCGCCGTTGAGCGATCAGGTAAAAAAGTGGCGTCCCAGTCGTGAGACAGTGAAGGAAAAAAACCATCTCTGATATAATCGGACCAGCCCCAGCTGTGGAGATCCGATGTGCAACTCAGTTTGATTTGTGACGCTCTTGAAAAAGACGAGGAATTTGAAAGGCTAAAGTCGAAGTGGTCACTCACTCACGATCCTGATTCATCGTTTGCCCTGGTAATGACACAAACGCATCTTGAACTACGCAAGCGCGATGAACCTAAATTAGGGGCAGTGTTTGTTGACTTTGTGAGCGGTGCGGTCGCCCACCGTCGTAAATTTGGCGGGGGGAAAGGACAAGCGATAGCGAAAGCGGTTGGGCTCAATAAGGGGATCACCCCGCGCGTACTCGATGCCACCGCTGGACTGGGGCGCGATGCGTTCGTATTGGCGTCTTTAGGCTGCTCCGTGCAAATGATAGAAAGGCATCCGGTTGTTGCCGCCTTGCTTGATGATGGCTTACAGCGAGCCTATCAGGACCCCGATATTGGTGCATGGATGCAATCACGGATGACGTTATTGCATGCCAATAGTGAGCAAGCACTGACTGACATGGCAAACATGCCAGGTTTGGTGCGACCTGATGTGATTTACCTTGATCCCATGTATCCCCACAAGAAAAAAGCCGCCTTGGTGAAAAAAGAGATGCGCGTTTTTCAATCTTTAGTGGGGGCAGATAGCGATGCAGATGCCTTATTGCTGCCCGCACTTCAACTGGCCCGCAGTCGCGTGGTGGTTAAGCGGCCGGATTATGCGACGCCGTTAGCGGATAGACCACCGCATTCGACCATCACCACCAAGAAAAACCGTTTTGATATGTACATTAACGCAGCGTTAGGCGCGGAGGCGTAAGTGGCCAAAGCTTTATGTAAATGGCGCCGAGGCGAGGTTGAAGCTAACCTATCCTCCTTGGCAATCATTACCACACCGCCACGCGTGGCTTGTAGTAAATGTGCGCGGGTCGCGAGTGGAAAAGGCTACGTCTGTCGTCCTATCTCGCTAGTGAGTGGTGAAGAAAAGAAAGCGAAGAAAGCGTCTGATCACGCCGCTAAAAAAGCTAAAAAAGCCAAACAAAAAGCAGCCAAGAAAGACAAAAAGGGTAAAGCGGATAAAAAGGCCAGAAAGAAGGCTAAGTCGGATAAACCCTAAATCAATATAAACAGCGGACAAGCAAAAACTCCATGGCGTACCATGGAGTCTTTCAGATTTAATCGAGGCCTTTTACCATCAATACGGTTAATAGTCCGGTGATGACTGAAACAATCAGACCGGAAACGATTAGCCAAGGCAACATATCCATCATGATTTGCACTCACTTCTGTTGTTATGATTTGGGGGAAAAGCGAGCATGATTGGACCTGAGTTTAACCACTATCTCAACAGGATAAACGCAGCTGGTTAACCTTAGTAACAGCTAGAAATAAGATGACTACAAAGCATTCAAAAAGCCCATGTGGCGCATAGGTCTATCAGTACAAAGGATCCAACATGAGTGTCAATCAAGGAAAGGCCGACCTATCGGTTTGGGATAAAGAAGAAGCGTTAAGTCGGTTAATGGACAGTCCGGCGCTTCTTGACGAAGCCTGCCGTATTTTTGTTGAAGAAAGCGAGCAACAGCTTCCGATGATGGAAAGGCAGTTAGCGGAGGCTAATTACGCCGATTTAGTCCGAGAAGCGCATAAAATGAAAGGCAGTGCCAGTAATTTGGCCGCACTAGAGCTGTATCAGAACGCGTTGACACTAGAGCAAGCGGCCAAGCAAGGAGAAGCCGATCAAGCCACGGCGGCACTGGCGAGTCTTAAAGAAGGCTTGGCCCGCTTCTGTGCGCAGTTGACAGGCTAATTGCTGTAACAAACAATGAATCCCCATAAAAAACGCCGTGTATCGACACGGCGTTTTGATATGAACCTATCTCGCGCGGCTTAGCGCATGGTAACGAATTCTTCTGACCCGGTTGGGTGAATCGCAACCACGCTATCAAAGTCTGCCTTAGTGGCGCCCATTTTCATCGCCACCGCAAAGCCTTGAATCATCTCGTCGACCGTAAAGCCGATCCCGTGCAGGCCCACCACTTTTTCTTCATCGCCAGCACACACCAGCTTCATTTTGCAGGGTTGACGGTGCTGAGTAACAGCGGTGTACATGGCCGCAAAGCTGGACGTGTAGACTTTTATATTGTCATCGCCATACTTGGCGCGTGCTTCTGGCTCACTCAAGCCAATGGTGCCGATTGGCGGGTGGCTAAATACCACGGTTGGCACCAACTCATAGTCCATTTTGGCATGTGTCTGGCCGTTAAATAGGCGCTCTGATAATAAGCGTCCCGCCTTCACCGCAACAGGGGTGAGCTCAATGCCGCCATCCATGATATCGCCGACACAGTGAATATGTGGCACGCTGGTGGTCTGGTATGGGTCGACTTTGATGTAGCCATCTGCCGTGGTTTGAACATCCGTCGCACCCAGGTTGATTTTATCTGTGGTGGGGTGACGGCCAATTGCCCAAATCAAGGTGTCTGTATTGTGGGTGGTGCCGTTTTCAAATGATAGCGTCAGGCTGCCATCGTTCTCTTTGGTAACGGAAACCGGAACATGCTGGGTATGAAGGGTTGGCCCCTCTTTTTCCATTACCTCGACCAAGGTATCTGTCACCATAGGATCGAATGTCCGTAGTGGACGGTCTTTACGCACAAACAAGTGGGTGTCAGAGCCGAGCGCATGTAACACGCCTGCAATCTCCACCGCGATATAGCCGGCACCGACAACAGCCACCCGCTTAGGCTGCTCGGGGAGAGCAAAGAAGCCATCAGAATCGATGCCAAGTTCAGCGCCCGGAATTGTTGGAACAGTGGGCGTGCCACCGACCGCAATTAAGAAGTTATCGGCGGTGTAATGCTCACCATCAACCTCAACCGTGTTGTTGTCGACAAAGCGCGCAAACCCACGGATGACATCGATGTTGTTTTTATCTAAAACATTGTCGTAGGCCTTATGGATGCGGCCGATATAGGCTTCACGGTTATTAACCAGTGTTGACCAGTTAAAGCCTTTCACATCCACATCAAAACCGTAGTCTGACGCGTAGAGGTTAAGCGCTTCTGCGACTTGGGCGCCATGCCACATCACTTTTTTTGGCACACACCCTACGTTGACGCAGGTGCCGCCTAGGTGTTTTGCTTCAATAAGGGCGACTTTAGCACCGTGCATCGCGGCACGGTTGGCAGAGGCAATACCGCCACTACCGCCACCGATACAGATATAGTCGAAATGCTTCGCCATGTCTTTCTCCATCTTATAGGCACAGGGTGCCACTGGCTTTTATGTCGAGGTCAGCTTGTCCTGTTTGGTGGCGCTTGTAAAGCCACCCACTCTGACCTTCTGAGTATTAGCATACCAAACCGTCAGTGAGGCAGCAGTCTCAGAATCATTTTGTAACGCTCGCAATACAACTTGCTTGAGTCCAAAGGATTGAAAAGTCCGCCTCGAGACGGCATATACAAGTTGTCATTCATATTCCAGGCCTCATAGAGTGAGCGTCTGGTAGCAAAAAGGAAGGCATTATGTCCAACCCGCTACTTCAATTTGAGGATTTACCTCCGTTTTCGGCGATTAAGCCTGAGCATGTTAAGCCGGCAGTGGAAGCCGCTATTGCTGACTGTCGCCAAGCTGTCGATGCCGCTGCTGGCACTGACCAAGCTAACTGGACCACTGTTTGCGTACCGGTGACTGAGGCCGAAGATCGGCTAGGCCGGATCTGGTCACCGGTCAGCCATATGAATGCGGTGGTCAATAGCCAGCCATTGCGTGAAGCCTATGAAAGCTGCTTATCGTTATTATCTGAGTATTCAACATGGCGCGGGCAGCACAAAGGTTTGTATCAAGCATACAAAGCGATAAAAGAGAGCGCCGAATTCGAGACCCTAGAGATTGCTCAGCAAAAAGCCATCACCGATGCGCTGCAAGATTTTGAACTCTCGGGCATTGCCTTGCCGGTGGATCAGCAGCACCGATTTGGTGACATTCAAAAGCGTTTGTCTGAGCTTTCCTCTTCATTTAGCAATAATATACTTGATGCGACCATGGGATGGACCAAGTTGATTTCTGACGAGAGTGAACTCGCAGGCTTGCCTGAGTCCGCGCGCCAGGCGGCGAAAGCGCAAGCAGAGGCAAAATCGCAGCAAGGCTATTTATTTACCCTGGATGTCCCCTCGTACCTGCCTGTGATGATGTATTGCGATAATCGTGCACTGCGTCAACAAATGTATGAAGCCTTTACCACGCGTGCTTCTGACCGCGGCCCGCAAGCGGGGCAGTGGGATAATTCCGAGCTGATGAATGAGTCGTTGCGCTTAAAATACGAACTGGCACGTTTGTTGGGCTTTAATAGCTACAGCGAACTGTCGTTGGCGACCAAGATGGCAGAAACACCAGACCAAGTGATGGGCTTTTTGAATGATTTGGTCGACAAAGCCCGCCCTCAAGGTGAACGCGAGTTTGCCGAAGTGAAGGCGTATGCCAAGCAAGAATTTGGCGTCGATACCCTTGAGCCTTGGGATATTCCGTATTACAGCGAGAAACTCAAGCAAGCGCGTTATACCATCTCCGATGAGGCACTCCGCCCTTACTTCCCTGAAGCGCGAGTGCTCAATGGTTTGTTCGAAGTGATGAAACGTGTGTTCGGTATGACGATTACCGAGCGTAAAGGAATCGACACGTGGCATGAAAGTGTGCGCTTTTATGACATTCATGACAGCCAAGGGACGCTGCGTGGCAGCTTCTATTTGGACTTATACGCGCGGGAGCATAAACGTGGTGGCGCGTGGATGGATGAATGCCGGGTGCGTCGTCGCAAAGCGAACGGTGAACTGCAAACACCGGTGGCGTACTTAACCTGTAACTTTAATCCGCCAGTGGGTGACGACCCGGCGTTGTTTACCCATGATGAAGTGGTCACCCTGTTCCACGAATTTGGTCATGGCATTCATCATATGCTGACGCAAGTCGATGTGGCTGATGTCTCCGGCATTAATGGTGTGCCTTGGGATGCGGTAGAGTTGCCGAGTCAGTTTTTGGAAAACTGGTGCTGGGAGCAAGAGGCGCTGAGCTTTATTTCGGGGCATTACCAAACCGGAGAAGCGCTTCCTGAAGACATGCTGGAAAAAATGCTCGCGGCGAAAAACTTTAACTCAGCCATGGGAATGTTGCGTCAGCTCGAGTTTAGTTTGTTTGATTTCCGTCTATTCAGCGAGTTTGATCCGGATGTGGGCCCGCGGATCATGGAAACGCTAAATGCGGTGCGTGAGCAAGTCTCAGTGGTGCCGACGCCTGAATGGAACCGCTTTCCGCATGCTTTTGGGCATATCTTTGCGGGCGGATATAGTGCAGGTTATTACAGCTATAAATGGGCTGAAGTACTCTCGAGTGATGCCTATTCGCGTTTTGAAGAGGATGGGATCTTTAACCGTGACACCGGTGAAGACTTCTTAAACCATATTCTTAGCCGCGGGGGCAGTGAAGCACCGAAAGACTTGTTTGTTCGCTTTAGAGGTCGCGAGCCAAGCCCTGAGGCGTTATTGCGTCATAGTGGGATTGCAGCGGCTTAATTGCCCGCTGAGCTGATTGACAGCGCCAAGGATAAAAAGGCTCACACCATCAAGGTGTGGGCCTTTTGTTTTGCTAATGGTGTGTATGCGATAGAGCGTGAGCGTCTTGAGCGTGCACGACGAGTGGCTGTCCAAGGCTTGATTGACGCAGCGCCTCTTGCTCTAGCTCCGCGCGTAACAGTGGGCTAGCGTCAAGCAGTGTGGTATCTAACGCTAAAGTGAGTGCGTCGCCGTCAGCATTGAGTCCGATCATTGGCCGAACGCGACTGTTGCGACGATGGCATAAAATCACAGCTACGCGTAGTAGTCGGAGGAGACGGTTGGCACTGGTGGTGGACAAGGCATGTTGGCCATCAATGCATACCAGTTGTTCACGGTAATAGCGTAACAAGGTGGCAACCAGTTGTTTTTGTGCACGGGTAAAGCCAGGTAAATCGAGATGAGTAATTAAATATGCGGCATGGTCGCCATCATGTTTAAAGCCAATGCTCAACCCAATTTCGTGCACGCAGGCTGCCGCATGGAGCAGGCTACCGGCTTCCGGCTCTGGAATCCATGACGCGGGACACTGATGAAGTAATTCAAGTGCGGTCGCAGCCACATTGATCCCGTGGTCCTCATCAAGCTGATAACGGGATTGGATGCTAGCTATGGTGCGCGCACGAATATCACTGTGACGCATCGCGGTCATCATTTCGTACACCAAGCCTTCACGTAGCGCCCCGCCGGCGAGGGTCATGCGAGTAACCTCTAAACACTCAAAAATGGCAATCAAGATGGACAGACCACTTGGAAAAACCAAGGCGCGCTCGAGCGTTAACCCCTCAATATCCAGTGCGTCCATTTGCCCGCAGGCAATCGCTTGATCGCGCAGTCGGTGAAGCTTTTCCAAGGTGATCACTTCATCCATCCCTTGGGTCACCATAATTTCTTGCAGCGCTTGTACCGTGCCGCTGGCGCCAACACAACAGTCCCACCCCAGTTCGCGATACTGAGCTACCAACGGGGCCAACTCTGCTTTCGCACCGGCGATCGCATTCTCAAAAGCGGCTTGGTTGAGTATGCGATTGGCAAAGTAGTCTTCTAAAAAAGTCACGCACCCCATATTAAGGCTTTGTAACAAGGTCGGTTCAAACTGCTCACCGATAATCAGCTCGGTGCTGGCCCCGCCAATATCGACGACCAAGCGTTTACCCGGACCACCTGAGGTGTGCGCCACCCCTTGATAGATGGTGCGCGCTTCTTCTTCGCCTGAGATAATCTCGATAGGGTAACCCAGTAAAGTATTTGCCTTGGCTAAAAAGGCATCAGCGTTACTGGCACGGCGCAGCGCAGCGGTCGCGACCACGCGAATATTGTCCGTGTTAAAGTCTTGCAAGCGTTCGGCGAACAGAGCCAAACAATCCCAGCCGCGTTGCATGGCTTCATCGCTGAGCTGTTGTTGGTTATCCATCCCAGCGGCGAGACGTACTTTTCGCTTTATTTTGGCAAGGGTTTGAACACTGCCGGCCACTTGGCGCACCACCAGCATATGAAAGCTGTTGGAGCCTAAATCAATCGCGGCGTACAGCGTCGGTGTTGATGTTGTATTTCCGTGACCACTCATGATGCGCTCTGACCTATGTTTCTTTTCTGTTATGCCGACTTTTGTGGACGGCGGCGCTGCCGGTTGCGGTTGTTGCTGCTGCCTTTATTATTGCTACCGCTCTTGTTATTACTACGACGCTGTGTGTTCGGGCGTTTAGCCATTTTCTTTGGCGGCGGCAGATCCTTCAATAGCGCGTTACGATCAAATTCGCTGACCGGAATACTGTGCTCAATGTACTCTTCAATCGCCGGTAAGTTTATCGCGTACTCTTCACAGGCAAAGCTAATTGAGCTGCCACTGGCGCCGGCTCGTCCTGTACGGCCAATGCGATGGACATAGTCTTGCGCATCATCGGGAAGGTCATAGTTAAAAACGTGGGTAACCAAAGGAATATGTAATCCACGTGCTGCCACATCGGTGGCAACGAGCAGGTCCAGTTCGCCGTTAGTAAACTGCTCTAAAATTTTAACCCGCTTTTTCTGAGGGACGTCGCCAGTGAGCAGACCTACGCGATGATTATCGGCGGCTAAATGGGCCCAAATGGATTCGCAGCGATGTTTGGTATTGGCAAAGATGATGGCGCGCTCGGGCCACTCTTCTTCAATGAGGGTTTGTAGCAGCGGCATTTTTTCTTTGTTGGATGGCTGGAAAAGCTCTTCCTTAATCCGATGTCCTGTGATTTGCTCAGGCTCCACTACCACGTGTTCAGGGTTAGTCATGTGCTCAAAGGCCAGCTCTTGTACACGATAGGACAAGGTCGCCGAAAACAGCATGTTTAAGCGCTGGTTGGGGGCCGGCATACGGTTAAACAAAAAGCGAATGTCTTTGATAAAGCCCAAATCAAACATACGGTCGGCTTCATCCAGCACCACTGCCTGAATGCTGTGCAAGTCGATAATTTTCTTTTTGTGGAAGTCGATGATACGACCACAGGTGCCGATTAATATATCAACCCCTTGTTCCAACGTTTGTTGCTGTTTATCGTAACCTTCACCACCATACGCGAGACCGGCGGTGATTGAGGTATTCGCCAAAAGCGGTTCAGCATCGTTATAGATCTGAATCGCCAACTCACGCGTAGGAGCTAGTATGATGGCACGCGGTTGATTTTGTTTACGCGATGCGGGGACATCGGTCGTGAGGAGGTGATGAAACGTCGCAGCGAGGAACGCCAGGGTCTTTCCTGTCCCTGTTTGCGCCTGCCCTGCAATGTCTTGGCCGGTGAGCAGGACCGGCAATGCCAATGCCTGGATAGGAGTACATTCAGTAAACCCCTTGGCATCCAAGCCTTTAAGAACATCGGCGTGCAAGCCGAGCTCGGCAAATTTCTGCTCTGTGATATGCGTCATTTTCATCCGGATAGAATATCAGCTTAGGCTTGCAATACGGAAGCGAATCCAGTCAAATAGTCCCATAATTTACTGGTCGCAATTTAGCCAGTAACTAAAACATGTATTGGAGTAAAAGATGAGCGACAAAATTATGCAGCTAACCGACGACAGCTTTGAGGCAGACGTTCTAAAAGCTGCAGGACCTGTTTTGGTTGATTTTTGGGCAGAATGGTGTGGTCCATGTAAAATGATTGCACCGATTTTGGACGAAATCGCCGAGGAGTATGCAGGTAAAGTCACCATCGGAAAACTGAACATTGACCAGAACGCAGGTACTCCGCCTAAGTTCGGCATCCGTGGTATCCCAACACTGCTACTCTTTAAAGATGGCAGCGTGGCAGCAACTAAAGTTGGTGCTGTGTCAAAAACTCAACTGAAAGAGTTTCTTGACGCTAACCTGTAATGTTAAAGTAACCGTCGCTGCCTCACAGCGGCGGTTGTTTTTCTGTCAACTAGACGATACCCCATTTAGGTGCTACCTTATTGCACGGAATTTGTACTTCTGTTCATCTCTCGAACATGCCACTGGTCTCGACACGCTAACTAATTTCAGACCTCAACTTTGACAAACAAGACACTCACCACTATGAATCTTACCGAACTGAAGACTCAACCCGTCTCGACGCTGGTTGCGCTTGGCGAAAGCATGGGACTTGAAAACCTGGCTCGCTTGCGTAAGCAGGACATTATTTTTTCGATCCTCAAACAGCACGCAAAAAGCGGTGAAGATATTTTTGGCAATGGCGCGCTGGAAATTCTTCAAGACGGGTTTGGCTTCTTGCGCAGCGCAGACAGCTCGTATTTGGCCGGCCCTGATGATATTTATGTCTCGCCCAGCCAAATTCGGCGCTTTAACCTGCGCACAGGCGATACCATCGCGGGTAAAATTCGGCCGCCGAAAGACGGCGAGCGCTACTTCGCGCTACTAAAAGTTAACCAAGTTAACAGCGACAAACCCGACAATGCCCGCAGTAAAATCCTTTTCGAAAACTTAACCCCATTACACGCGAGCGAGCGGATGGTGATGGAGCGCGGTAACGGCTCTACCGAAGACATCACCGCCCGTGTCCTCGACTTGGCTTCGCCTATCGGTAAAGGCCAACGTGGTTTGATTGTGGCACCGCCGAAAGCGGGTAAAACCATGTTGTTGCAAAACATTGCTCAAAGCATTGCGTTTAACCACCCTGATTGCGAACTGATGGTGCTTTTGATTGACGAGCGTCCGGAAGAAGTGACCGAGATGCAGCGTCTGGTTAAAGGGGAAGTGGTTGCCTCGACCTTTGATGAGCCAGCTAACCGACACGTGCAAGTTGCCGAAATGGTGATTGAGAAGGCAAAACGTCTGGTTGAACATAAAAAAGACGTGGTGATCTTGTTGGATTCGATCACGCGTTTAGCCCGCGCTTACAACACGGTTGTGCCATCATCGGGCAAAGTATTGACCGGTGGTGTGGATGCCAATGCTCTCCATCGTCCTAAGCGTTTCTTTGGTGCGGCGCGTAATGTGGAAGAAGGCGGGAGCCTGACTATCATTGCTACCGCGCTGGTGGATACGGGATCGAAGATGGATGAAGTGATCTACGAAGAATTTAAAGGGACAGGTAACATGGAACTGCACCTTTCGCGTAAGATTGCGGAAAAACGTGTTTTCCCTGCCATTGACTTCACCCGCTCAGGCACCCGCCGTGAAGAGCTACTTACCAAACCCGATGAACTGCAAAAGATGTGGATTTTAAGAAAGATCATGCATCCAATGGGCGAGTTTGAAGGGATGGAGTTCTTGATTGGTAAATTGGCGATGTCCAAAACCAATAATGAGTTCTTTGATGCCATGCGGCGGCAAAACTCGTAACGGCTAACGCAATAGTGTTAAGCACTGCGCATTCGCAGTGCTTTTTTATTGCTCACCCAAGGCCCAGCTCGCACAATAGACGTGACCAAGGAAAGGTGGCGCCGAACGCGTGACACTGGGCATAGGATTGCAACGGATGGCAAGACGTTACTGTACGACACTGTTGGCTATAGGGCTTGGGATCATGAGCTTGTCGAGCCCGGCGGCCTTGGCGGCTAATGCGCCAGCCGCGGATGGTCAGATCGTCACCCAAACCTTTATTGAACAGGTGCTAGATAACGCGAACACGGCTAAAGCCATGCGTACCATGTCTACTCTGCTCGCGAAAGACGATGTCGCTGCGCTCAAAGCGCATATTCGTCAGCTTCCGCCGCTCACACGTGAAGCGACACTCTACCGTTTACTCTCTTCACCCTTGCCACTGAACAACGATCATTGGCGACGTTATCTGGCTGAATTGAGTCAGCAACAACCCCATTTTTTGTTACGTCACCAGCAAGACGGTTATTGGGTCACGACCCCTGCCTTCCATTACGCGGCAGCAGCACGCCAACAGTTAAACCGTTATCGGGAGCAACAACTGACCCAAGAGTTAGGCATGTTACTCAGTTATCGCCAATTGGTGATTGCTGACTGGATTAAGCCATCTCAGCCGGGTTATCGACAACGCCGTGATGCATTGGTCGCGATGATTGATGAGTATGACAGCGATGGCTTAGCCTATTTGGTCGAACAATACCTCACTGATCCCACCTTAATGTGGCTACCAGATAACGCGATTTTGGCTGCAATTGCACAAGCGACGGACCGGCCGGCACTGTATGATCGTCTTTGGCGGCGCGGTACCGATCAATACAGCCTCAATGCACTGCATGCTTTGCGTCAACGAGCTAATGATGGGTTTGCGTTGCAACAAATGATGGCCGCCGCAGATAACCCATCGCTGCGTGGCCCCGCGATTCGACAACTGGCGAATCTTTCTCCATTACCCGCGCCAGTCGCTGACTTTTTGATGTCTCAGTTATCATTACGCCAAGGGCAGCAGGTGGCACAATTATTGGTCGAAGCTGGAAAAGATGAGTGGTTAAGTGGATTAGGTGACGAGCTTGGCCCCCTTGGCCGCCAGCACATTGCATCTGCGTTGTCGTCGCGCTAATGTCGACCCTTTACCGATCCGGATACCGGTTTACTTGGTATCATAGAGGCGTCCATTAACTCATTGAGCCTGATATGAAACTTTCCGATCTGCGCGATTTTATTGATTACCTTGAGGCCCAAGGTGAGCTTAAACGCATTACGCAGCCAGTGGATCCTGACCAAGAGATCACTGAGATATGCGACCGCACCCTAAGAGCGGGCGGGCCGGCCCTTCTGTTTGAAAATCCCATCGGGTATGACATGCCGGTATTAGCGAATCTGTTTGGCACCCCTAAGCGTGTGGCGCTCGGTATGGGCCGACACGATGTGCTTGAGCTACGTGAAGTCGGCAAACTGCTGGCCTACTTAAAAGAGCCTGAGCCCCCTAAAGGGTTTCGCGATGCGCTCGACAAGCTGCCTGTGTTTCGTCAGGTGTTAAATATGCCCGCCAAGACAGTCCGTCGTCCGCGTTGCCAAGAAGTTGTGCTTAGCGGCGATGACGTTGATTTGGATAAAATCCCAGTGATGCGCTGCTGGCCGGGCGATGTGGCGCCATTGCTGACGTGGGGGCTGACCATTACGCGCGGGCCGAATAAAAAGCGCCAGAATCTTGGTATTTATCGCCAGCAAAAAATCGGCAAAAACAAAGTGATTATGCGTTGGCTCGCACACCGCGGTGGCGCACTTGATTTGCATGACTGGATGCAAACCCATCCGGGTGAACCTTTTCCTATCAGCGTTGCTTATGGCGCGGATCCGGCCACCATTCTCGGCGCCGTCACCCCCGTGCCCGATACCCTGTCTGAATATGCCTTTGCAGGGCTGTTGCGCGGCAGTAAAACCGAGGTGGCAAAGAGCATCAGTAACGATTTGGATGTGCCGGCGAGTGCCGAGATTGTGATGGAAGGGTATATCGATCCGAACGAATATGCTGACGAAGGGCCTTATGGCGATCATACTGGCTATTACAACGAAGTAGAGCGTCACCATGTATTCACTGTGACGCATCTGACCATGCGCAAAAAGCCGATTTATCACAGCACCTACACGGGGCGGCCACCGGACGAGCCTGCCGTACTGGGTGTGGCCCTGAACGAAGTGTTTGTGCCCATTTTGCAAAAGCAGTTCCCGGAAATTGTCGACTTTTATTTGCCTCCGGAGGGTTGCTCGTACCGGATGGCGGTGGTCACTATGAAAAAACAATACCCAGGGCATGCGAAACGCGTGATGATGGGCGTGTGGTCTTTCTTGCGCCAGTTTATGTACACCAAGTTTGTGATAGTGTGTGACGACGATGTGAATGCGCGTGACTGGAATGATGTTATTTGGGCAATCACCACTCGCATGGATCCCGCGCGCGACACCGTGATGGTGGAAAATACACCGATAGATTCGCTCGACTTTGCGTCGCCAGTGGTTGGCGTTGGCTCGAAAATGGGGCTCGATGCCACCAATAAATGGCAAGGAGAAACCGCTCGCGAGTGGGGCACACCGATCGCGAAAGACCCGGATGTGGTCGCACGTGTCGATGCGATATGGGACGAATTAGGGATCTTAGACTAATCCGGTTGGTATGCGCTAGCATTCACCGTTAATGATAAAAACACAGCCTGAGGCGGCAGTGATACCGCCTCTCATAACCTCAACGGCTGTAGCAAAACGAACAGAGGAACAGAATGTCGATACTATGTGAAGTGACCGCCGTTGAGTCGCTGGCGTGTCACACTTACCGCATTGTCCTAAAGCCTCAGCAGGCGGTGAGCTATCACCCTGGGCAATATGTGATGGCGGTAATGGGCGAAAAAGATAAACGCCCGTTTTCACTGGCGAGTAGTCCATGTCGCCAAGACGGCGGTGAGCTCGAGCTCCATGTGGGCGCCGCCGATGAAAATCCGTTCGCGCTGGAAGTGGTTGAAAAAGCCAAAGCCGTGCTAGAAAGCGGTGAAGCGAGCTTTGAAATCACCGAACCGGCCGGCGATGCCTGGTTGCGTGAGAGTGAGCGTCCCTTGCTGTTGATTGCCGGCGGGACCGGTTTTTCGTATGTTCGCAGCATGGTCGATCACTGTATTAATCAAGGAATACAGTCTCCGATCTTTATTTATTGGGGGGCACGCAACCCGTGCCAGCTTTACGCGCATGACGAGCTGCAAGCACTGTCTGAATCGCATCGCAATATTACCTTTATGCCTGTGGTTGAACAGGCGGAAGGCGAATGGCGAGGCAAAGTAGGGAATGTATTAGAAGCGGTGATGGAAGATTTTGTTAGCCTCGGCGCTTACGATATCTATATTGCCGGGCGCTTTGAAATGGCAGGCGTGGCACGTGATATGTTCTGCAAAGAGCGCGGCGTGAGTCGTGATCATCTCTACTCAGACGCGTTTGCCTTTATCTGATCAGGGTTGGCTCTCGGGTAAATAAACAGGCAGGGGTTTCCCTGCCTGTTTTACGTTCGGGTTACTGAGGCTTTGGGTCGGCATTCCGTTGGGCGTCGACGCGGCGCTTGACCCAGGTTTGGTTAAACCACAGCGCGGCTAAAATCAGTACCCCGCCGCTGAGTAACGGCAGAAGATCCGCGTCGCGGTTCCAAATCAGTACGTTCACCACAATGCCGGCTGGGATCAGCGCGTTGTTCATCACTGCGAGCGCCCCAGCATTGACCAGGGTTGCACCCTTATTCCAAAAGAAATAGCCCAGCCCTGACGCGATAGTGCCTAGATAAATCAACACTCCCCACTGGGTTGGCGTAGAAGGCAGATTGTCACTGTTTCCGAGCAAGGCGAAAGCCAGCACGCCCACCACTAAGGCGCCAAGATAAAACCAACCGAATACCGCATGCTGAGGCAGCTGAGTTTGCTCTTTCTCAATCAAGTATTTGTAACCGACCTGGCCAATCGCAAAGCACAAATTTGCACCTTGTACCACTAAAAAACCAACCAGAAAGTCCGGATTGACAGTGGCATAGCGGATCACTACGGCGCCAAGCACCGCGATGGCCGCGGTGAGCAGGTACCAAGCGCTGAACTGCCTTTTCAACGCATCGTAAATTAAGGTGACATAAAGCGGAGTAAAAACGGTAAACAACAGCACTTCTGGTACCGATAAGAATAAGAAGGACTGATAGAAGAAACAGTACATGATGCCAAGCTGAAACGCGCCGACTAACATCAATTTGGCGGCAAACGCGGGGCGCACTTGGCGAGGACGTAAGAAAGGTAAAAACACCAATCCTGCCAGCACGATACGCATCAATACAGAAAAGTAGCTGTCGACTTGGCCGGCTAGATACACGCCAATTAGGCTAAACGAAAAGGCCCACAGCAGTGTCACGCCGCTAAGATACCCCATAACTCGGTTCCTTCGATAAAGAGAGTAAAAGGGCAGTGTACCGTTTCGCTTCTAGGACGCAATCGGTTCCCAGTCAGCGTATGGTTAAAAGCGCAGAAGGCAGAATGACCCGCCTTCTGTCGAGAGTGGTTAGCGAAGAGGGTTTAGTCGCGGATGGGCACCATCAAAAGATCAACGGGCGTTTTATTCAGCAGTTGTTTAGTTGACGACAACAACGAGCTCCAGAAATCTTGATGATGGCCGACGACCACCAAATCAATCCCCATGTTTTGAATCGACTCGGTGATCTCTTCCGCTAAATCACCGCTACTGACCAAGGTGTGTGTGACCGTGCTTTGTGCGTCGCTGGCCAGTTGATTGAGTTTTTGCTGGGCTTCTTCAATCACTCGGTTACGTGATTCGACTAAGTTAATATCAATCAGTCCGGTATAGAGCTCGGCATAATTGACGTCAATATGAACCAACGACAGTTGTGCGCCCAAGGCGAAGGCAAGTGCGTCAGCTTTTTTCAACAGTCTTTCACTGTCATCTGACAAATCAACCGCAACCAAAATATGCTTGTATGACATAGAGTTATCCTTTTTATGCGAGGTTATAAACGCAGTTTAACCAGCTTGAGAGGCAAAATCCGTCACTGTGATCGCATTCCGATTAAGAATTCGACAATGAGGCGGGTCATAAATTCGATATAAGAATCGGTCACGCTGGACATTACCGGCGTAATCCGCTTGAAAACCGACGTGCTGCTGGTCAGAATGGCAGCTAACCCCCAATAAAGAGGACGTTTTATATGCTAGCACCTGCCATGGTTGACAGGCTCAATGAGCAGATCAATTTGGAGTTTTTCTCATCAAACCTATACTTACAAATGAGCGCTTGGTGTGAGGATCAGGGTTTCGAAGGCGCGGCAAAATTCTTACATAAGCACGCACAGGAAGAAATGCAGCATATGCAGCGCCTGTTTACGTATGTGAGTGAGACAGGGGCCATGCCTATCTTGGGGTCGATTGATGCACCGCGTCACGAATTTTCCTCGTTAGGTGAGGTGTTTCGCGAAACGTATCAGCATGAGCGCTTAATCACGGAAAAAATTAACAGCTTGGCGCATGCCGCGTTTACCACGCAAGACTACTCTACCTTTAACTTCTTGCAGTGGTATGTCGCGGAGCAACACGAAGAAGAGAAGTTGTTTAAAGGCGTACTCGATAAGATCGAGTTAGTCGGCGAAGATGGCAAGGCTCTGTTCTTTATCGACAAAGACTTGGCATCCATGGCAGTTGAAGAATCAACGTCAGTGATGGACAGCTCAGCGGGGCAGTAATTACGTAACCTCTCCCTCTGAAGCGCCATCCAGTGTAGTGAAGGGAGAGGATTATGAACGGTGATATCCTAATTGTGGCTGTGTTCACAGTGACAGTGATAAATATCGCACGCTATGTATCGTCATTGCGGGCATTGGTGGTGATGTTACGTGATGCCAACCCGTTGCTTTACCAGCAAATCTGTCGTCGTGAGAGCAACTTCTTCACTTTATCGCCCCAAGGCGATATCTCGCGACAAAAACGTTTATACCAATATATTCGCAGCCAAGAGTACCTTCATCATCACGATGCGGCATTTGTGGGTAAATGCAATAAGGTGCGTCATTTGTTCACGCTTAATGTTGCCCTGTCCGGTGCCTTACTCGCGACCTTTTTTCTTGTCGCTTTTGCGGGCTGGTAAACGGATAACCATCCTTTAGACAAAATGCTGACCTTGGTCAGCATTTTTTTTGTTAGTCTGACAAGCATAAACGCCTAGACACCGTAATCGTGAGGGAAGCATGCAAAGCCTAATCCAATGGTGGCAGTCACTCTATCAAGCCGCCGCGTGGGACTGGATCTCAGATATTGTCATTTTGATGGGGCTTGGAGCCGTCGTCTGGGCGATATGGCGTGTGTTGATGGGGCGCTTAAAGGCACTGGCAGAGCGCACGCAAACACGTTGGGATGATGTGTTGTGGCCCGCGATTGATACGCCATTTTCCCTCTTAATCTGGGGCTGGCCTGCGTTTCATGCGCTAGAAATTTTTCTTGATAATACCGCAGGTCACTTGAATTTAAGCTGGGTGAGTGTGATCAGAGAGCTGCTGGTCGTGTTCTTATTGATCTGGTTTTTGCTCCGAGTGGTCAACAGTGGTGAGCAGCTGTTATTTGACGAAGGGCGCCGTGATCACACCACGATTAACGCCATTGGTAACGTCTTACGCGCACTCGCCGTCTGCATTGGCGTGATTACGCTGCTACAAAGCCTGGGTGTCAGTGTCTCCGGGTTACTCACGGTTGGTGGTGTGGGGGGCTTAATTGTCGGTCTTGCCGCCAAAGATTTGCTCTCCAACTTCTTCGGTGGGGTGATGATCTACTTTGATCGGCCATTTAAAGTGGGCGACTGGGTGCGCTCCCCCGATCGCAACATTGAGGGCACGGTGGAAAAAATTGGTATTCGCATGACGGTAGTGCGCACCTTTGATTTGCGCCCTTTATACGTGCCCAACTCGGTATTCAGTAACGTAGTGGTGGAAAACCCCTCGCGGATGCTGAACCGTCGGATTTACGAAACCATTGGGCTGCGTTATCAAGACGCCGATAAAATCAGTACGGTAATTGATGATGTGTATGCGATGTTAGAAGCGCATGCAGATATTGAAACGCGGCAAACCTTGATTGTGAACTTCAACAGTTTTGGCCCGCATTCACTTGATTTCTTTATTTACACCTTCACCAAAACGGTCAACTGGCAGCGTTACCATCAGGTAAAACAAGACGTGTTATTAAAAGTGATTGAAATTATTCATCAGCATGGTGCGGATATTGCTCTTCCTACCCGCACGCTGCATATGGATCCGAATATGCTAGAGCAAGGTGCTGCTGCTATGAGGCCACCGCCAGATGCACAGGCGCGTTAAATCGCGCTTGCCGCTCACGTGCGGGCTGCTACAATGCCGCTCCCACAGGGTGAGCAGAGAATAAACAGGTAAGCGTGTGACTGAGTATGATGTAATTGTGATTGGTGCCGGTGCCGCCGGATTGATGTGTGCGGCACAAGCCGGCCAACGTGGCCGCCGCGTTTTGGTGGTGGACCATGCCAAAAAGCCGGGTCGCAAGATCCTGATCTCGGGCGGCGGGCGCTGCAATTTCACCAACTATGACGTCACCGCCAATAATTTCCTGTGTGAGAACCCGCACTTCGTCAAATCCGCATTGGCGCAATACAGCCAATGGGACTTTATTGGCCTGGTGGCGACCCATGGCGTGGCCTATCACGAGCGTGACCATGGCCAGTTGTTTTGTGATGACAGCGCCAAAGATATCGTTAACCTACTTTTGGCCGAATGCGACCAAGCCACCATCAATCAACGCTATCGCTGTGAAGTGCATGATATCGAGCAAGAAGAAGCTGGCTTTCGCCTCAAACTCAATGGTGAGCCGGTACGCTGCCAGTCTTTGGTAGTCGCCACGGGCGGCCTTTCCATGCCCAAGCTTGGTGCCACCCCCTTTGGTTACCAGCTTGCCGAGCAATTTGGTCTAAAAGTGCTGCCCACTCGCGCCGCCTTGGTGCCGTATACCTTGCACCAAGAGGACAAAACGCGCTTTGCCGATATTTCCGGGGTGTCGGTGCCATGTTCGATCACCACCGAGTCTGGCGTTTGCTTTAGCGAGAACCTGCTCTTTACCCACCGTGGCTTATCGGGACCGGCGGTGTTGCAAACCTCCTCGTTTTGGCAGCCGGGCGAAGCGGTCACCATCGATTTACTCCCCAGTGAGTCGCTAAAAGACGTGCTGGTGGCGATGCGTGATAAGCACCCCAACCAAACCTTAAAAACCTCACTGTCTCGCCTATTCCCCAAACGCTTGGTCGAGGTCTTGATTGCGCGCGATAGCTTGCCGGATAAACCGCTCAAGCAGCTCGATGACAAGCAGCTCGATCAGCTTCATTACTACTTTCACCAGTGGTCCATTGCCCCAAATGGCACTGAAGGTTACCGCACCGCAGAAGTGACGCTTGGTGGGGTGGATACCCACGCAATTTCCTCGAAAACCCTTGAAGCGCGAGATATTCCCGGCCTGTATTTTATCGGTGAAGTGCTTGATGTCACCGGCTGGCTCGGCGGCTATAACTTCCAATGGGCTTGGAGCTCCGGCTGGGTAGCCGGGCAGAATGTATAAAAAAACATGCTTGGATGCACATTATCTTACTGAATTTATTGCTTAATCGCTAATCACGTAGAGAATCTGCTGCGGGGTGGATAAAGGATGAAGACTCCCCGTTTTTCCTTAAGTAGAGCCAAGGAGTGGTGAGTGATTTCTTTTCTAAGCGTGAGAGAGATATGCCGTGGTGTATCGAATAAAAACACGCTCTATACGTTTCTATTTGTGCTGCTTCACCAGTCATCGATTGCTTTTTCTATTTTCGCCTCTGTGATGGTTTCAGGCTATATTCTTGAAATTAATCAACATTATGAAGCATTGAAGCTCTGGGTATTCCTCTACATTGTCGCGATGATTCTTCCCTATATAATCGGCTACTTTTCTGATGTGTATAAAGAAAAGTGGTTGTGTGAATCACTGAGTCGATTTTGGCAATCCGCGACTAAACGCTATCAATCTTGCACTGACAGTCGCACAGTCGACCATACGCTGGGCGTGTACGTTTCTCAGGGAAAGAGTGCGATTTCTGACTTTATTGGCTATGCCTTTTGGGGGATGTCGTCTGGGCTCAACTTCTTCCTGAGTCTGCTAATGATCACCGCTTTTATTGATTGGCGTTTTTTTGTCAGCGTTATGATCAGTGTGCTGCTTATCTTGGGGTTCAATAAACTCATTTCCTCGCATCTAGAACATAACGCCGTCACCACCCATAAAGCGGGTTCATCACTGACGTCAACGTTATCGACTATCCATGACAATGTACATTTTGGTTCGTCGGTGAATGCATTGGCTTATCAAACGCGGTTCGAGGAAGGGAAAGCGAAATACTTAGGGCTGAGAATCAAAGAGGCTGTGTTTAGGTATAAGGCATTGTTGGTTTCTTCCTTGCTCGCGCTTGCGCCAACTTCCTGTGTATTACTGTTCATTTTTACGTCTAGCAGTGTCCCGATGGAGGTAAAGGTGGCGTCGATTGTTAACCTCACACGCATTTATCATCTTTTAAATTCTGCGTCGGATATTGTTAGCTTGTTAATCTCTTTTCCGTCTATCAAAGGCCAGCTGTCGGTGATGACGTGTTTTTCGAAAAATAAGCCGCTTTACCAGCCACAATGGAATATCGCGATCCTTAAAGATAACGAGAGCGTTGATACCGTGAACCTTGCTCAAGCGCAGGAGGGCCGTTTTCGCGTTGTTGGAGAAAACGGATCTGGAAAAACTTCTTTCTTAAGGCACCTCTGCGCCAAAAATGATTATCTCTACTTCAACCCGTCTAAGCGCTTACTGTGGCCTTGGGATGATTCAGCAATACTGTCTGATGGTATGTACTCCGCCAAGAGTATTCAGTGGTTACTGGAAAATAGCTCGGGTCACTTGATTCTGGATGAATGGGATGCGTTTCTCGACTCAGAGAATACGAAAAAGATAGGTGCGCTGATTGATTCATATGCAGATAGCCGAGTTATTATTGAGGTCCGCCAATAGGCCGCGTTTCTGTCGGTCTTGCGAGGAATCCCCAATCCTCAGATGCTTGCTTTTGTGTTGTTTGCAACAAACTGCGTATCATAAGCGATAATTGGTTTATGTGATCTTTATTCTAAATATTCTCTAGTTGACTGTTTTTTGTCTAAAAAATGGCAATCTTTCTTGCGCGCTGTTACATTAGCGCGCGCTTGCCATGTCGGATAAAAACTATCCGGCGCTGTGAACCCGCGATGCACTGGATGGGCTCGCGGTACCCTAGGGACGGGGTGACGGCTGTTCACTATTGCTACCTCGGTTATCGGGGAGTTTGGAATTAACCTGTCGTTGCTTTGAGAGCCGTTCCCATGCAGTTATCACTAAAACAAAAATTAATTGGGGCATGCTTATCTGCTGTATTGCTGATGGCCGCCTTTCTCACCTGGCTTGCGGTAAGCCAGATTCAAGCCCAAACCCAGTCGAGCATCTATAGCCGCGTCAGTGGTATCGCCGATGCGGCGACTGAATCGATCAGCGGTTGGGTGCAAATCCGTGCTGATATCACCAGTGCCTTTATCGATTACACCAGCAGTAGCCATCGTGTGAGCTATTTACAGCAAGCGCGCGAGGCCGGTGGGTTTGACGATATCTACTTTGGTACCCCAAAAGGTGCCATGTATCGCTCGCGCCCAGAGCGCAACCGCGATGATTATGACCCGCGTCTTCGCCCGTGGTACAAGCAAGCCGTGAGTGCAGGTAGCCCGATGATTACCACCGCTTACAGTGATGCGATTACCGGTGCGATGTTGGTGACTTTGGCCGAGCCAGTACGTCGCAATGGCGAATTGATCGGTGTAGTGGGCGCAGATGTGTTGATTGACCAGTTGATCCGCGATGTGACCCAATTGAAAGTGGGCAAAAATGCGAACGCGATGCTGCTAGGCGCTGACGGCACTTTTCTCGCCCACAAAGACAAAGCACGCTTGCTAAAGCCGTATCGTAGCCTGTCTCCTGAGCTGAATGAAAACCGCGTGCGTCAGGCGTTGGCACAGCAATCGCTGGTGGAATTGCCTGTCGATGGCGTTGATAAACTGTTTTATTTTGCGTCGGTTCCTCACACTGATTGGGTGCTGGCGATTGAACTGGATAAGCGCACCGAATACGCCAGCCAGGGTGATGCCTTGTTCGATCTTATACTGACAGCCCTCGTTATCACCTTGTTGGTGGCCGGTGCCGTGACGTGGTTGATGCACGTGTTGTTCCGTGACTTGCTCAATGTGTCCGCCGCGCTAGAAGAAATTGCTTCCGGTGAAGGGGACTTAACCCAGCGCCTTGAGCCACACAGCAATGATGAAATTGGTAAACTGGCCAATAACTTCAACCGCTTTGTCGGCAACATGCACACCATGGTGTCGCATTTGCGCCAGCTGTCTGGCTCGCTCAAGCAACAAGCCGAGCTGACCGCGGCGCAAGCGGAAGAGCGTTCCACCCGTATTGGTCATCAGCAAGATGAAATCAATATGGTGGCGACCGCTATCCATGAAATGGCCTCGGCGACCCAAGATATTGCCGGCAATGCCGATAACACCGCACGCACTGCCCAAGAGACCGAAAGCGTCGCCAACGATGGTGGCCAGCAGGTAGAGAAAAGCAAACACGCTATCACCGAGTTGGCCCATGACGTCGAGGCGGCCACCGGTGTGATTGGTGAGTTGGATCAACACGCGCACAGCATCACGAGTATCTTATCGACCATTCAGAGTGTGGCCGAACAAACGAACTTGTTGGCGTTGAATGCCGCGATCGAAGCGGCGCGTGCGGGCGAGCAAGGCCGAGGCTTTGCGGTGGTGGCCGATGAGGTGCGTATTTTGAGTCAACGCACCCATGCCTCGACTACCGAAATCCAGCAAATGATTGATACCTTGCAGCAAGCGACCGGTAAAGCGGTGACTATGATGCAAAATAGCCAACAACGGGCACATGCCAGTGTCGATGAGGCGAGCGTTGCGCATGAAAGCCTGAGCCAAATTGTTGCGGCGGTGAGCCAAATTAGCGATATGGCCACCCAAATTGCCTCGGCGGCGGAAGAGCAGTCGAGCGTGACGTCGGAGATCACCCGCAACTCAGAGGGCATTCGCGATGTGTCCAATGAGTTATCGACTGAAGCGGATGAAGCCGCGCGTCAAGCTGCGACGTTATCCGAGCTTTCTCATAGCCTCGAGCAAGAGATCAGCCGCTTTAAGCTGTAACCTATAAACCGCTTAAACGCCGAGCATGGCAGCGCGCTGTGCTCGGCGTTCTTTTTTCATTCTTTTGGCGTCAGCACCTTGGCGGCGGGGAGAGGCTCGGTTTGATGATGGCGGTCGGCCTCGTAGCTCTCGATAAAGTGGGCAAGAAAATAGTCCAGCTGCGTGGCGGCATCCACGTCGCCTCGGCTTCGTAGTAATGCACTTACCGCTTCACTGGTACACAAATGCCCCTCGGGTTGGTTGCGCCTGAGCGTATATTGCGAGGCGGCTGTCGACGGCAAACTGACCCGCGGCAGACGATTGAGCCATGGGCTTTTATTGAGTATTTTTCGCGCCTGCTGCCAAGTCGCATCCAGCACCACAAATTGTAACGGCGCGCGAGGCGCATTCGTGGCGGCTAACGTCTCCGCGCAAGAGACTGACCTATCCGCGCAAGAGACTAACCTATTCTCGCAAGAGACAGACCGAGCCGGGTCAGCGAAGAGTCTATCTGCGGGGACGGCATCATCACTGGGAAACAACAACCAAGGTGACACATCACCGCGCGCCCAGCTGTCGAGCAAGGCTTGCGGTGGTTGTTTGCGTTGCCAAATCTCTATCTGAGTGTGGGGCAGCGCCGCTTTAACCAGTTTGCCGGTGTTGGATTGGCGCGCCGCTTCGTTTTCGTGCATCACCAGCACGCATTGCAATTGGCTTTCAAGCGGCCAATAGCAGTGACAGATGCAGTGATAGGTAAAACCGCATTGGCGGCAGGGCGAACGGGCCATGATTGTCTCCTTGGTTAATAGCGCGCTATTGTGCGCAAGCCAAGCCACGAATACCAGGTCATTGTTGTCTGCTGTCCGCGCCATCGACCTGACGCTTAAGTGTTAACCCTTCAGGGCCCAAAGGATACGTATTGCCATTAAATGTCTCTTCGGTTGCGGTCAAGGACAAGCCGTTGCGTTGATAAATACGCTCAGACACTACCATTTGTTCGCCACTGCGAGTGGTTAGCACTTGTACCTTATTGTTAGCGACCGGCTGCCAAACCCCGGTTTCTTTAGTCACGGCTTCCCCTTGCGGGTGATAGATGGTGATGGCGCTGTGGTCAGGCAGTAACGTCAGTTGGGTGGTCAGTGTTGGTTGGCCCGAGTGTTGGCTAATCCCTTGATACTGGCCCGTCCAATGCTGGCTGGTATCGGCTGAAGGCAAAACCGCGCAGCCTTGGAAGGTATTTTGGGCTGTTTTTAAACGAGCCTGCCAGCCATAAAGGGTGTGTTCGCTTTGTTGGCAGCCGTTGAGGGTGAGAGTGAGAACGGCCTCTTTACTGCTAAACTGCGCCTGTTCATCGTCCAACTGATAGTCGGATAGGGGAACCTCTTGGGTATCATTGTCACTTTCCCACGCTACATGTCCTTTTCCTACCGCGGCGGACCAAAGTTGGGGATCACTGCCTTCGGCCAGCACAGTATTACGCGGTTGAGCACAACCTTTTAGCTCACTTGTCAGCATGTTTAAGCGCGAAACGGTGACGGCGGCGGGGTAATCGGCACTAAAACCTCGGCGAGAGACAGGGGTGAAAAAGCCTTCAAATTCGGCATAAACCGATGCCTCATGCTGGTCAAGTGCCGCGCGCTGTTCGCTGGTTAAATCGAGCCAGTACTGTTGTTGGCTGCCGCAGGGGATAAAACTGGCTGTTTCGGGACTCACAGCGATACGACCGCTTTGCATAAAAGGAATTGGCGACTGACTGAGTCCCGAGGCAACGACATCGCTACGGTGCCCAAGCTCTATAGGGCCAGAAGATTGGCTGCATCCCACCAAACTGAGCACACTCACAGCGGTAATCACGAACAGATGACGAGTGGATGGCACGATAAACTCCTTGTGATAAGCGATAGACAGACTTGCGCCGATTCAAGCTGGCGGGCAAGATTGCCGTTAGGATTGGATGAAGAGCAAGCTAGCATGCGTTATTGGTTATTTAAAACCGAGCCAGATACGTTTTCCATAGACACCTTAAAGCAGCAAAAGGTTTCATGCTGGGAAGGGGTGCGCAATTATCAAGCACGAAATATGCTGCGTGATGAGGTGACGGTCGGTGATCAGGTGTTGATTTATCACTCATCCTGCAAGCACGTTGGGGTAGTCGGCATGGCGACCGTGGTGCGTGCGTGTTATCCCGATCATACCCAGTTTGAGCCAGAAAGCGGCTATTTTGATCCGAAATCGACGCCACAGATACCGAGGTGGTTTATGGTGGATGTGGCCTATCAGCGTCATTTACCGTTAATTACCTTGGCTGAGATAAAAGGTAATCCGGCCCTGGCTGAGATGCCCTTGGTGAAAAAAGGCAACCGTCTAAGTGTGATGCCGGTGACGGATACGCAATGGCAGGCCATCCTCGCCATGGTGGGGGAGTAACCACAGCGAGGCTGGCGCCAAAAGTAAGCCCAATGAAGCTGTCACTGATCCAATAAATGGGCTTTTAAATAGCGAGCGACGGCTTCGTCGGCATGGCTGCCAATGATTGCCTTGTCTGAAAGAGTCGCTTTTACCCGTGCTTGTGCCGTTGCCATCACCAGCCCTTGGCCGGCGGCATTCAGCATTTCGACATCATTCATGCCATCGCCAAACGCAATACAGTCACTGAGATTGAGCTGGTGGCGGCGGGCGACGGCCTCTAAGGCTGCGCCTTTTGACACCCCACTCCCCATGACTTCGAGACAGAAAGGGGTAGAGAAAGCAATGCTGACTTGATCCCCATACTGCTCAATAAATTGATGCTCATACTGCAGTAGGTAGTCATGATCATGGCGGATAAAGAAAATCTTGGCCACGTTATCAACCGGGGGATTATCGACGTCAAATTCACGGGCCTGGAACCCTGAGTCTTGATGGTAACGGGCGAGTTCTTCGTCCATTTTACTCAGTAGCCATTCATCATCACGGTATAAGTGAATGGTGACAGTTGCATCATCTTTGACGTCTTGAATCAGACTCGCGACGATAGCAGGGTCAACATTATGCTGGTAAACCAACTGGTTATCACTGTCGTGCACACGGGCGCCGTTCGAGGTGATCATGTAAGCTGGAATACCAACCGTTTCACGAATGCTAGCAACGTCGACATGATGGCGACCTGTCGCAAACACAAAGTGAATACCTTGCTGATGAAGGTGCTCCAGCACTTGCTTGGTATAGGGGGCGATACGATGCTCAGGCGTCAGCAAGGTACCGTCGAGATCAGAAGCGACAAGTTTGTACATCATGTCCTCATTAGTTTGGCGATCACAATCACAGTATCCTTTGAGTCTACTGCAACTCGTAGCGGTTAAAAAGGGAACACTATCACTGTTTGATTTCCGCTTTTAGTGACCCCATGGATGAGCCGACAGCTTGCATTAGCGATCCTCGCATTGGCGATCAAAAAAGTCGCGTATTGCGGATAAAGCGGCAATACGATGGGTGTCGGTTTCAAACAGGATCTCATGCCGTGCCCCCGCAAAAAACTGCCATTGGCTGGGTTGATTGGCCTGTTGGCGTAAAAAATGAAATTGCGACATGGCCGGATTAGAGACGATTTGCTCGCCACCAGCTTGGCAGATAAATGTTGGCGTCGTTAATTGTGATGCGACCGCTAAGCATTGTTCGCCTGCGGCCATGCCTTCGGCAATCCAGCGCGCGCTCGGTCCACCGATTTGTAACTGGGGTTGGTTGATATATAGCTGGCGAAACCAGGCATAGCGTGCTCGCGAGTGAGTCAGGCGGTTTTGCTCAAACGGCACATGACGATAGCCCACTTGCCCCGGCCCAAAACGCGGTGGGTGTTGATAGCGTGCCATCGAGCGACAAAGCCAAGGCGCGATACGGCCGAGCCAGGGACTCACTTGTACGCCAAACATGGGCGCGGTCATGGCTAATCCTGCGAGCGCGTTCGGATACTGATGCGCATAGAGTGTGGCAACGGCGCCCCCCATCGAGTGACCTAGCATGAAGGTCTGATCATAATGACGATGGGCCCGAATGGTTTGCATGAAGGTCGCGAGATCGGTGACATAATCGTCAAAACGTTCAACATGTCCCAAATCGCGCGGTTTAATGACTAAACGCTCTGATAAACCTTGGCCGCGATGATCAAAGCTGTAAACGTCATAGCCCATTTGAAAGAGGTCATAAAAGATCTCTTGGTACTTCATTACGCTTTCAATACGGCCATTTACCACCACGACTGCACGCGTGTGTTGTGGGTGCGTAAAGCTACACCAATGCAGACGCAAGCCACTTTCTCCATGGAAAAATCCATGCTCACGTTGCTGCCAAAAGGGCGTAATATTGTGTTTAAACGTCTCACTCAGTTGTGCCTCGCGGGCAAGAGAGTGAGCGTCGCAAGCCGGTTGGTCCTGACTGTCGGCAAGAGTTGTCATTTGTTGGCTACCATCATTGAGATAGCGTTACTATAACCGTCTTCGAGGAAGGATGAAAATCCCACTTAAGAGGGAAAAAAGGCAAGCGTGATCGGCTTGCCTGGTAAAGAATAAAAGACGATTATTGGTTAAAGTTGTAATACGTCTCTGCGCCCGGGCCGACCGGCAAACCGAGAACAAAAACCCACACATAGAACAAGATGCTCCACCCGACCATAAAGATCATCGAGTAAGGCAGCATGGTGGCTATTAAGGTACCAATCCCCAGGTTTTTCACATAGCGGCAAGCTACCGCCAAAATCAGCCCAAAGTAACTCATTATCGGAGTAATGATATTGGTGACCGAGTCACCGATACGATAAGCGGACTGGATGGTCTCTGGTGCATACCCCACCAACATTAACATCGGCACAAAAATCGGTGCGGTAATCGCCCATTGTGCCGATGCAGATCCCACCGATAGGTTGATTAGACCGCACATTAAAATAAAGGCAAAGAATAACGCAGGGCCGGTTAAACCAATGGTTTGCAGAAAGTCTGCGCCGCCGACGGCAATCACTTGGCCGAAGTTGGTCCACTTAAAGAAGGCGACAAACTGAGCGGCGAAGAACACCAGTACGATGTACATCCCCATCGCACTCATCGATTTCGACATCGAGTCAATCACATCACGATCGTTGTTGATGGTACCAACCGTACGACCAAACACGATACCCGGTACCGCGAAGAACACCATGATAAAGGCGACAATCCCTTTCAAGAACGGAGATCCCGCCACGTCACCGGTCTCGGGATGACGCAGTGCTCCCCACTCTGGGACAATGGTGAGCGCTAAAATACCACTGACAATCAGCACCGCAATCCCCGCATTACGCAGGCCGCGTTTTTCGTCATCATTAAGCTTACTGGCCGAGGCCGCAGAAATGTCTTCAGACGCTTGGCTTTGGTCATAAGGTCCAAGCTTAGGCTCAACAATCTTATCGGTTATCCAAGCGCCGACAAAGGCAATAAAGAAGGTGGAGACAAACATAAAGTACCAGTTCATCTCTGGGCCCACGGTGTACTCGGGATCAATCATTTGTGCAGCAGATTCGGTGATCCCGGAGAGCAATGGGTCGACGGTACCCAGCAATAAGTTAGCTGAATAGCCGCCCGACACCCCGGCAAATGCTGCTGCCAAGCCGGCAAGTGGGTGGCGGCCTAACGAGTGAAAGATCATCGCCGCGAGCGGAATTAAGACCACATAACCGAGCTCTGAGGCGGTGTTAGAGATAATACCTGCAAAGACAATGGTAAAGGTGACGGTACGGCGAGAGGCGCCCATCACTAAACCGCGCATTGATGCTGAGAGTAAGCCAGAATGCTCGGCTACTGCGACACCCAACATAGCAACCAATACGGTGCCTAATGGCGCAAAGCCAGTAAAGTTTTTCACCAAATTGGTGACGATCATTTGCAAACCTTCGGCATTAAGCAGGCTTTGCACGTAGATCATGCCATCGGCGGCACGCCCGCTTGCGCCTTCTGGACGCGGATCCGCCACTGAAACATCAAAGTAACCGGCGACACCCGATGCCAGCAGAATAGCGACGCAGAAAATTGCGAATAAGGTCACAGGATGGGGTAATAAGTTGCCGAGCCACTCGACGGTATCGAGAAAACGCGTAAACAGCGTGCGTTTATGTGGGCCGCCCCGTTGCTCGGAGGTGTTTGAGTGCATGTCATTCGTCTCCATGTTAGTGCTGCACTTCCCGTCAATGGGAAAGAAGGCCGGATGTTAATTGTTTTTTAAACCAAATATCAACATTAAATACTAACTTTTAACGTAATAAGCCGATCTGTGTGCTAGTTTTCGGCATAAAAATTGACATACTTGACTGTAAGTTGTCGTGAATGAGCGTCTTTTGACGGCAATTTGGCGTATTATGAAGTTCGTCTTGTTCACTCAGATGGTTAAAGGTGTTAACAAATGCAACCAGCGCAACATCAAGGGCATATTGCGTATCTCGATGTACTTCGCGTGTTGGCCGCATTATTTGTGGTCGCGATTCATGTCTTGGGGCCGTATCGCACTGAAATTGGGCAGATCGCTTTATCAGATTGGAGCGTGGCGGTTGGACTCAATAGCGCCAGCCGCTGGGTGGTCCCTATATTTATTATGATTTCAGGGGTGTTGCTGTTGTCGTCCTCGCACCGGTTCACGCTTAGACACTTTATTCAGCGTCGGGTGATGAAAGTGGTGGTGCCTTTTGTGCTTTGGTCGCTATTGTTCGCGGGCTTATCTGGACTCACTGCTGAAGGCTTTTCTTGGCAGACGGTAGCGCAAACATTACACGCTGCGCCCGACCATGAGACCTATTATCACCTAGGTTTTTTTTACTATTACATCCCGCTGTTACTTTGGATTCCGATACTGCGTCCCATTGTCGCGCATTTATCGGCACCGGGCGTGGCGGCGGTGGGGCTTGCGTGGATGGGCGTCACCGCCTGGTATTTATCGGGCGCGCAGGGGTGGTGGCGGAATGACTTTATTCTTTATGGCGGTTATTTGTGGCTGGGATTTTGGCTTCATTATTACCCACGCGCGCGGCCTCTTTGGTGGGTTTTAGGGTTACTCGCCGTGGGAATGACCGGATACCATGTGCTTGGTACCAGTATCCAATACCAGCGTTATATCACCGAAGGCTGGTTATCTTACACGACGATCAACACGGTACTGATTAGCGCCGCGGTCTTTTTGGCGGTTCGGCAGTGGCGGCAGGGACGAACCACACCATCATGGGTGGCCACGCTAAGTCGTTATAGCCTCGGCATTTATTTGATTCATCCGATTTTCCTTTGGCCGGTGCGCGCATACTGGCCCACTTTATCGCCATCGTGGCTATGGATCCCGGCTCTGACGATTTATGCGTTTGCAGGCGCGGCGTTGATAACGGCATTATTACAGCGTCAGCGCATCACCGCGTGGCTGGTTCCCTAGTGGATGACACTTTTTGCGATAAAAGCAGTCATAAGTAATTGAAAGCATGTATACGGAGTCAGATCCCAATCATGAAATCGCGAATCCCTAAAGGGCGTAAAAACCGTCATACTAGAAAGATGGCAGTGAGCCAGCAAGGAGAGAGATCATGGATGATGTAGCAGTGGTTATTAAGCACAGTAAGCGCCTAGAAAGCTTACTGCGCCAGCACTACCACGCGGAAGGGAAAGGGCTCCACCAGCTTATCGACAGCAGTCAAAAACGGCTTCCCCATGATGTGGTCAAAAAGCTGCGCTTCGTGGCGACCATTAGGAATAAAGTGGTGCATGAAGACGGTTACCAAGTCGATGATATGCGTAAATTTATATCGGTAAGCAAGTATTGTGAGTCGGAACTGGTACCGCGAAGCAACCGCTTAATATGGCGCCTTGCTGCTGCCCTTATTCTGCTGTTTACCGCGGGAGCGATAGGTTTTTACGCGCAAGTTTGGCCGCAATGGAGCGGCTAACGAACGACTCGCCGCGACTGTCACCGCCTCGTTAACATTACGATTTTTTTAAACTGGATCTTGTTCTTATCAAGGTACACTGGACATCTTCGCTAGCCTGCCTAGACTTGGCGTCCTTGTTGTGAAAGGAATGATAATCATGTGGAGCTGGTTCGCTGTCTGTTGTTCTGGACTGCTGCATATCTCCGCAGCCTACCGGGGCCCGCGCTGGCAGTTTTATCTTTTTAAACCGCTGACCATTGTGCTGCTGATGCTCATTGTTGGTGCACACCTTAGCGTCTCCCATTATGCGCAATGGGTATTCGTTGCACTATTACTGTCAGTGGTTGGTGATGTCTTTTTAATGCTACCCAAAGACAGATTTGTCCATGGGTTAACCAGCTTTTTATTCGCACATCTCGTTTATATATTTGCGTTCTGGGCACAATTTGACGGCCACATGGTGTGGTGGTTACCCGCCATGCTCTCAGGCCTTGGGGTGATCGTCTTTCTTTTGCTACTTCCCAACCTTGGGCGTTTTGCCTTGCCGGTTGCTATCTACATTGCCGTGATCACACAGATGGTATGGGCCGCAGGCGAGTACTGGTTGAACACCCACTCTCTCGCAGCAGGGATGACGTTAGCGGGAGCAATATTATTCATGTTCTCAGATACGGTGCTTGCCTTTGCGCGTTTTAAAGGTGAGTTCCGTGCAGCACAAGCGATGGTGATGTCGAGTTACTTTGTGGCGCAAGCATTGATTAGCGCCTCGGTGGTGATCGCCCAAGGAGGATAACCATGGAGCAAGTCTATCAAGCGATGAACCTCTTAGAAGCACACAGCCTAAAAGGGTTACTGGTCAGCCACCAGATTGATTGTGTGTTAAAAGGTGAAACATTGAGTGCCGCGGTGGGAGAGCTACCCCCAGATGTTCAGGGGGTCACCTTGTGGGTCGAGCCAGAAAAGGTGACTCAGGCGCGGACGTTGCTACAGGAATACGAAGCCCAAAGTCACACCCATTGGATTTGCCTAGCATGCGGTGAAGAGAATGCCGGTAGCTTTGAACTATGCTGGCAGTGCCAGCATAGTCGCGAGTGATTGCGTTACACCATATACTTACGGCGAATATCGAGCAGCGCAAAGATCCCAAAAATCAGAATTGACCACTTCTCCCAGCGGCTCATGGCAACTTTATCGCCGAAGGCCCCTAAAAAGATCAGCATTTGTAAGCCGTGCATGACCAACAAAAAGCCCGTCATGATGTACAGTGCCATGGCGGCGACACCAGGAAAAGGATGGACAATATTGGCAATCAACACCAGCCACACAAAGGCGATGGCGGCTTTCGCCAATAAGATTAACACTTTCATAGTTTTTCTCTCACGGGTCTTGTTTGCTTAATGATCGGGTTCAGTAAAATATAACCGGTAGTTGACTTGTCCTGCGCGTTTTTCACGGTGACAGTGCCAATGCGCGGGGATCTGATAGGCCTCTAAATCACTCTCGGCTTCGACATAAACACAGGCGTTTGGCGCAAGCCAATGATTGGCGTCTAACGCGGCCAAGGTGTCCTCGAGTAGGCCTTGATGAAAAGGCGGATCGACAAACACAATATCATACGGACCGTCTTTGGGGGCGGTGGCAAGTAGGGCGAGCGCATCGCCGCAATCAATGTGTGCGTTTTGCGCCCCAAGGTGATCTACATTAGCCCGTAATTGTTTGGCTGCCGCGGGATGTTTCTCACAAAAATGGACCCAGCTTGCGCCACGAGAGAGCGCTTCAAAGCCGAGTCCGCCACTTCCTGCGAAAATATCGAGGCAGCGAGCCTCTGGCAAATAAGGCGCGAGCCAGTTAAAAACGGTTTCTTTCACCCTGTCAGTGGTGGGGCGGAGCCCTTGCGCGTCTTGTACCGCAAGCTTACGGCCACGCCAGCGGCCAGCAATAATACGGACAGACCCAACCCCACGAAAAGGGGTAGGCGATGAGGGTTTGCGGTTGGCGCGTTTAACCATAGATTTTTTGACCGTTAAGAAGGTGGTAGACTATGCCGATTCGGTATTGTGCCGCTGATTGTATCAAGCATGCTTTAGGATTTGCCAATGGCAGAAAAAAAGAAACGTGGATTTATGTCATGGTTGGGCTTGGGTCGTAAAAAAGACCAGGCACAGCCGGACCCAGAACAAGAATCATCAACGCATTCGCCAGACGTGGCGGACGATACGGTGGCGTCAGTGACGTCGACGGATACGTCTGTTGAAACTGCTTCACAAAATCAACAAGAAAGCCTTGCATCTGAGGGCGAAATCAACACGGGTAGCTTGCCAGAGCCAGAGCCAGAGCCAGAGCCAGAGCCAGAGCCAGAGCCAGAGCCAGAGCCAGAGCCAGAGCCAGAGCTGCAAAAAACCAAAACCAACCTCGGCTCCGGCTTCTTTAGCTTGTTTAGTGGCAAGAAAATCGATGAAGAGCTATTTGAAGAGCTTGAGGAACAGTTGCTGATCTCTGATGTAGGGATGGAAGCCACGACCAAAATCATTGATAACCTCACTGATAAGGCCAGCCGTCGCGATCTCAAAGATGGTGAAGCCCTGTACGGCATTCTCAAACAAGAAATGGCGCACATGCTGGAAAGCGTTGAGCAACCCTTGGTGCTGACGGATCAAAAGCCTTATGTGATCTTGATGGTTGGCGTTAATGGCGTGGGTAAAACGACCACGATCGGCAAAATGGCACGCCAATTTCAGGATCAAGGCAAATCGGTCATGTTAGCCGCCGGTGACACCTTCCGTGCTGCCGCCGTTGAACAACTGCAAGCTTGGGGTGAGCGTAACCACGTGCCCGTGATTGCCCAGCATACCGGCGCTGATAGCGCGTCTGTGCTTTATGATGCGATTGAAGCGGCCAAAGCACGAAATGTCGATGTGGTGATTGCCGATACCGCCGGACGCTTGCAAAACAAAGCCAACTTGATGGAAGAGCTACGCAAAATTGTCCGTGTGATGCAAAAACTGGACGTAGGTGCCCCGCACGAAGTGATGCTTACCCTTGATGCAGGCACCGGGCAAAATGCGATCAGTCAGGCCAAGTTATTTAATGAGATAGCACCGATCACCGGTATTACCCTCACTAAATTAGATGGTACCGCAAAAGGCGGGGTGATTTTTGCGGTGGCTGAACAATTTAATATTCCGATTCGCTATATTGGTGTCGGTGAAGGCATTGAAGATTTACGCACCTTTAACGCCAATGACTTTATCGAGGCGCTGTTTAGCCGGGAGGAATAACCGTGATCCAGTTTCAGCAAGTCAGCAAAGCCTATCGCGGGGGACGTCAGGCCTTACAAAAGGTTAATTTTGAATTGCCTAAAGGCGACATGGCCCTGCTCACGGGTCATTCAGGCGCAGGGAAGAGCACCTTGTTGAAACTAATTTGTGCCATTGAACGTCCCAGTGATGGACATATTTATTTCAACGGCCACGATATATCGCGTCTCCCGCGTCAAGATATTCCCTTTTTGCGTCGTCATTTAGGGATTATCTTTCAAGATCATAAACTGCTGATGGACGCGACCGTGTTCGAAAATGTCGCCTTGCCCTTGCGGATTGAGCAGCAGTCAGACAATGAAATCAAAAAGCGGGTTTCAGCCGCGCTCGATAAAGTTGGTTTGCTTGATAAAGCGCGTTGTAACCCCATACAACTGTCCGGTGGTGAGCAACAGCGGGTAGGGATTGCGCGTGCGGTGGTCAATCGTCCCCAAGTGCTGTTGGCTGATGAGCCGACCGGAAATTTAGATGCGGCGTTGTCTGCGCAAATTATGGAATTATTCCGCTTATTCAATCAAGTCGGGGTGACCATCTTGATGGCAACGCATGACACCAGCCTGCTCGAACAATACAACCATTTACGGCGCTTTGACCTTCAACACGGAAGCTTAGCGGAGGTGGGGCATGGCTGAATCATTTATGCAGACCCAGCAACGTCACGCATTGACGGCTTGGCGTGATCTTTTTCAGCGTCCGATGGGTAATTTACTCACGCTGATGGTGTTGGCCGTTGCCTTGTCTTTGCCGGCGACCTTCTATTTGCTAGCTAAAAATGTGGTCGCGGTAAGTGCGCAGTGGCAAAGCCCAGCAGAGATCAATGTTTTCTTGTCGCCGACACAAACTGAGCAACAGGGACAGGCGCTGGCGGACACACTGAAAACGTGGCCAGGTATTGATAGCGTCACCTATGTGTCACCGTCTGAAGGCATGACCGCGCTTAAAAAGCAGCGTGGCTTTCATCAAGCGGTCACTTTATTGGAGGACAATCCTCTTCCCAGCGTGATCGTGGTGGTTCCCAGGGGAGATGCTGACAGTGACAGCGCTCGGACACTGTCGGATCGCGCGAGTGGATTAGCAGAGCAATTAAGGCAACGGGATGAGGTCGCTGAAGTGCGGCTCGATACCGACTGGCTCGCGCGTCTTGATGCCATAAAGACCTTGGCGATGACGATGGCGTGGTTATTTTCTATTTTAATGCTGGCGGCTGTTGTTTTGCTGGTCGGGAATACGCTGCGCTTACAGGTCCTGCATCATCAACCCCGGATCCAGGTGATGAAAATGGTGGGCGCAACGGACAGTTTTATTTTGCGTCCCTATTTATATATGGGGGCTTGGCTGGGGAGCTTAGCCGCAGTCGTGGCCTGGATTCTCACTGCCATGAATACGTGGCTGATGGATGGTGCCGTCCACCAATTTGCACAGCTATATGACAAGCCCTTTACCCTCAGCGGACTGAGTTGGGATGAGTCTTTGCTATTATTGATGGGGTCCGTTTTGCTTGGCGTAGGCGCTGCCTTGCTGGCGACGCGCCGTCACTTAAAAGAGATTGAACCTGTATAGGGGTAATACGGTCATAGAACAACGAGAGAGACATCAGGGCTTGCAGTTTTCCCCCGCTTGGGTATATTTTTGCATGCTTAATAGCAATTCGGTCTTCGACGATTCGGAAACGAGGTTTGAATGACAAAAGAGATGAACGCATTGGCACCGATTGTACAAGGTAACATCGATGGTTATCTGCAAGCGGTTAACAGCCACCCTATGCTCAGCGCGGAAGAGGAGCATTCGCTGGCCGAGCGTCTCCATTATCATGGTGATTTGGAGGCGGCAAAGTTGCTGATCTTATCTCACTTGCGTTTTGTTGTTCACATCGCCCGTGGATACACCGGATACGGCTTACCCATCGCGGATTTGGTTCAAGAAGGCAACATTGGCTTGATGAAGGCGGTCAAACGTTTCAACCCTGAAGTTGGCGTACGTCTGGTGTCATTTGCTGTCCATTGGATCAAAGCCGAAATTCACGAGTACGTATTACGTAACTGGCGTATCGTTAAAGTGGCAACGACCAAAGCGCAACGTAAGCTGTTTTTCAACTTACGTAAAAATAAGAAGCGCTTGGGTTGGTTTAATAACGACGAAGTGAATATGGTCGCGGAGCAACTTGGCGTTGAGGCGTCAGAAGTTCGTGAGATGGAAGCCCGTTTAGCGGCACAAGATCCGACCTTTGAAGCGCCCGCATCGGCAGACGATGAGCGTGAAAATGGCCCAATGGCGCCGGTTTACTACCTAGAGGACAAAAGCTCAGATATTGCCGAGTCTCTAGAGGCAGAAAACTGGGAAGCGCACGCTAATCGTCGCTTGGCGAATGCGTTATCAGGCTTGGATGAACGTAGTCAGCATATTGTTCGTGCTCGTTGGTTAGAGGACAATAAGGCAACGTTGCAAGACTTGGCAACGCATTATCAAGTCTCCGCAGAGCGTGTGCGACAACTAGAAAAAAATGCGATGAAGAAATTAAAGCAAGCCATTGGCGATGCGCTATAGCGCCTCCTGATCCTTGTATTGGTTTCGTGCAGAAAAACCGGCCCGTTGGCCGGTTTTTTTATGCCTGAAAACCAGGCGGTACTTATCACGATAGCAAGTTATGCACAGCTTATCCTGGATCCATACTATATGTAGTGGATCCTTAGCTACGATCATCGCTTA
Organism: Salinivibrio sp. MA607; assembly: GCF_001996245.1. NCBI lineage: Bacteria > Pseudomonadati > Pseudomonadota > Gammaproteobacteria > Vibrionales > Vibrionaceae > Salinivibrio > Salinivibrio sp. MA607. Next base: position 65,052 of record NZ_MUFJ01000001.1, read on the forward strand.
TCAACGCAATTCACACCTTTGTCCACAAACGATCAAAAATCAAACAAAGCGAGTATTGCTAGGCAGGCGGGGGGAGACAAACTCAGGTACAATGCGGGTTCATCTCGAGGCGCACGCGATCCTCGTGTAACATCTGCTGGGAATAACTTTGTGAGTGGAGAGGTATAAGGTATGGATCAGTTCGCACATATCTCTGTGACCGATGCGTGGGAAATGCTGAACGATGATCAGCAAAATGCAGTATTAGTGGATATTCGTGATCCTCAAACCTTTCAGGTCGCGCATCCTCAAGAGGCCTATCACCTTACCAACGACACGCTGGTGGCGTTTATGGATCAGGTCGATTTTGATCAACCCGTCTTGGTGATGTGTTATCACGGGATCAGTAGCCAAGGGGCGGCACAGTATTTGATCAATCAAGGCTTCGATGCGGTTTATAGTGTCGATGGTGGGTTTGAAGCCTGGCATCGACAGTCACTGCCGACCGCATCAGGGATCGATATAAAATAGGACAGCCCATGCAAAAAATCGCGGTATTGCCCAATGCGCGCTTGGCACAAGCTTTTATCGATTACGCGGCCGCGCATGATGTTAGCCTTGAGCTCGCGCCAGAGCCAGACGCACACGTTGCGGTTTGGTTGATTAATGACGACGACAAAGCATGGGTCGACAACGAGCTAGAACGTTTTATTGCCGATCCAACACATAGTCGTTATCAAGCGGCGTCTTGGCAAGTTGCCGAGACGCGCCAAGCACGCTTTCACTACCCCTCAGCCCGATTATGGCAAACGGTCAAAGAGAAATCTGGCCCGGTTACCTTGAGTATCATGTTTATCTGTGTGGCCTTGTTTACGCTGATGACCCTCGGCGGCTTTGATGTGGTGGCGCGTCGTCTGCTGTTTCCTGCAGACAGCAGCCAACAATGGCAATTATGGCGTTTATTCAGCCATGCACTGCTGCATTTTTCTGCCTTACACATCATCTTTAATTTGTTGTGGTGGTGGGTGCTTGGAGGTCGAATTGAGCGTCTCGATAGTAGCAGTAAGCTGATGCAGATCTTTCTCTTTGCCGCACTTTTCTCAGGCTTAGGCCAATATTGGTTAGACGGCCCGTATTTTGGTGGGCTTTCCGGCGTGGTTTATGCGCTACTGGGCTATTTATGGTGGCTAACTTGGTTGGCTCCTGAGCGTGGATTAACCATCGAAAAACCCTATGTGATCTTTATGCTGGCATGGCTTGTGATTGGATTTTTCCAGCCTATGGGCATGAATATCGCCAATATGGCGCATTTATTTGGCTTAATCATCGGTTGTGTCTTGGGTTTATGGGACGCAAAACGCCACGCCTGACTATCCGCTAACCCCTCGTTCATCGACAGATACCACTGTGCCCTAAAAAAAGAGCAATAAATTGCTCTTTTTTTGTTCGAACGCATGCCTTTTTTGCGTTAGATCTATGTTTTTATGTTCGCTTTCACGGTTTTGGTTTTCATTTTGAGTAATTATTCCATTTGTTGAGCGAAATCGAAATTTTAGTTGCTCACTTGTTTGATTTTTATCTTTTTAATTAATCCATCGCGTACATCTTACTGAGGACCCTCCCATGTTTGGAATCTTTCGGCCGGCAGCTCACCGGCAAAGATTGCCAGAGTCACAGATCGGTGACACTTATACCCGACTGCGCTGGCAATTATTTTTTGGTATTTTTATCGGCTATGCCGGTTATTATCTGGTGCGTAAAAACTTTAGCTTGGCGATGCCGTTTCTGATTGATGAATATGGCTTTAGTCGCGGCGATCTAGGTGTCGCATTGGCAGCGGTATCCATCGCTTATGGTTTGTCCAAGTTCCTCATGGGCAGCGTGTCTGATCGCTCAAACCCAAGATATTTCTTAAGTGCCGGTCTGTTAATGTCATCACTGGTGATGTTCAGCTTTGGCTTTTTGCCATGGACGACAAGCAGTATTGCCATCATGTTTGTGCTGCTGTTTATCAATGGCTGGGTGCAAGGTATGGGCTGGCCGGCTTGTGGACGCACCATGGTGCACTGGTGGTCACGGAAAGAGCGTGGTGAGCTAGTCTCCGTCTGGAACGTTGCCCATAACATTGGTGGCGGACTGATTGGTCCTTTGTTCTTACTGGGTTTATGGCTGTTTAACGACGACTGGCGCGCTTCTTTCTATGTGCCGGCATTCTTTGCTGCGTTGGTCGCTGTCTTTATCTGGTTTACCTTGCGAGATACCCCACAATCGTGTGGCTTGCCGCCGATTGAAGAGTACAAAGACGATTATCCGGATAACTATGACGAAGAAGCATTTGAAAAAGAAATGTCTGCCAAAGACATCTTTATCACTTATGTGATGAAAAACCGTCTGTTGTGGTATATCGCGATTGCCAATGCCTTTGTTTACTTGATTCGCTATGGCGTGCTCGATTGGGCGCCGGTTTACCTGGATGAAGCCAAAGGCTTTACTGTGGATAAATCGTCTTGGGCCTACTTCTTATATGAATGGGCCGGTATCCCAGGCACACTGTTGTGCGGTTGGATGTCCGATAAGTTCTTTAAAGGGGCTCGCGCGCCAGCCGGGGTGCTATTTATGGTGCTGGTGACGGTCGCTGTGTTGGTGTATTGGTTTAACCCCGCCGGCAACCCAGGCATTGATATGGTGGCACTGGTTGCGATTGGCTTCTTAATTTATGGCCCCGTGATGCTCATTGGTCTGTATGCCTTGGAGCTTGCACCGAAAAAAGCGGCGGGTACCGCGGCAGGACTGACCGGACTATTTGGTTACCTAGGTGGCGCGGTTGTCGCGAACATTGCTCTGGGTTATACCGTGGATCACTTTGGCTGGGACGGTGGCTTTATGCTGCTCACGGGTGGCTGTGGCTTGGCCATCTTCTTCTTGTGCCTCGCGTGGGTGGGAGAGCATCGTGTGCGCCGTGACGCGGCTGTGCACGCTGCCTAAATGATCTGTCTTGGCATTGCCTAGTGGCTATGCGTAAACTAGGAAGCCCTCGTGATCGCGGGGGCTTTTTTTGTAAGGGGAGATGCAGTGAAGCAAAACAAACGTCATCAGCAAATCATTGATCTGGTTAAATCACAAGGATACGTGAGCACGGAAGACTTGGTTGAGCGCTTCAATGTCAGCCCACAAACGATTCGACGTGATCTCAATGAGTTGGCAGCAGAAAATCAAATTCGCCGCCATCACGGTGGTGCCACCGTGCCCTCCAGCTCTGAAAACACCGCGTATGCGACCCGCAAAGTACTGCAACAACAGGAAAAAGACACCATCGCTCAGGCGCTGGTGCAGCATATTCCCGACGGCGCAACGTTATTTATTGATATTGGGACCACCCCAGAGGCGGTGGCGCGCGCATTGCTGGATCATCATAACTTACGGGTAGTCACCAATAACCTCAATGCGGCGGCGATCTTAATGCCGAAACAGGATTTTACGGTGATTATTGCCGGTGGTGAGGTACGCAATCGTGATGGTGGGATTGTGGGAGAGGCCACGCTCGATTTTGTCTCTCAGTTTCGACTCGACTTTGGCATCTTGGGGATCAGTGGTATTGACGATGATGGGTCATTACTGGACTTTGACTATCATGAGGTGAGGGTTAAAAAAGCCATTTTAGACAATAGCCGCTGTGTGATGTTGGCCGCTGACCATACTAAATTTGGCCGTAATGCGATGGTGAACTTGGGCAATATTACCCAACTGGATATGGTCTTTACCGATGTCACTCCGCCCGCGCAAATTCAGGAGATGTTAGCGGCACAAGGCAGCCACCTAGAGGTGATCAGCCATGCCGTCTCTGAGGATATGCCATCAGTTGGGTGATTACTGATAGAGGTACTTGGTAAATAAAAGGTCGGCCAGCATTCTGCGATTGGTTTCGGCAAGAAGAAGCGCGTTGACCTTTTCTAGGCATGCTTTGCGAATCGCTTCGCGTCCCGACAGCGATTTAATTTTGCTCGCGGTCTGTTGCGCCAAGGTTTCTATGATGACATCGCGGATCAGCGGAGAGTGGTATTCCAGCTCGCTGACCCACTTAGGGTCATCAACCATCAATTCAACTTTCACCTTGATAAAACCGAGCCGTGGGCCTTCGGTGACATAATTGGTGGTAATTTCAGGCTCTAAGGAAAAGTAACTGTACTTTGCTTGGTTGCCGTTACTGCCTTCTTCTTGTGCCTGGACGGCGGTACTGACCCATAACAACAGGCTCAGCAGTACCATCAATAGGGGTTGTCGTTTACTCATAGCTACCCAAAAATTCGGTTGATGATGTGATAGGAGTAGGCCGTGCGCATTCTCCAATCGCGGTCAGCCTGATACAATTACCCGCCGAGTATAGCAACATTGTCCGCCTCATAGGGGGACGGACAGGCGAATTTTGCGCGATGTGGCACAGGAAATAATGTCAGACTTAAATCATACCTATCTAGAGGCGCTGCAACAGGCACGCTGGGAGCGACCCGATATTGCGGCGTTAAAGCGCACCGCAGAAGGCAGCTGGTTGTTAGAATCACACTCCATGACGGCGCGACTTAAACGCCACTGTCAGGACTTCGATGTCGATGTGCTCCAGGTCTATCAACTGACGCCGGACAAATTGACCGATCATGAAACCGCTTTGATTGGCCCAGAGGCCTGTGTGGTACGGGAAGTCGTCCTCAAAGGTGACGGACAAGCTTGGCTCTGTGCGCGAACGCTAATGCCGGCTTCTACCTTAGAGGGACAGGGTGGTCACTTACACGCGCTGGGGACCGAACCACTGGGTCAGCATGTGTTTAAACAGCGGGCCTCTCGCCGCGATGCGATTGAAACCGCGCATGTCTCTTGCTTGTCACACCAGCTTTATGCCCGTCGCTCACGTCTTTGGCTCCATAATCGACCCATGTTAGTGGCCGAACTCTTTTTGCCTCACTCGCCCTTATATGGCAAGGAGGCGCCTGCATGAGCACGAAATTGGCTGCTTATGGCCAGCTTGCACGTTTAGACCGTCCCATTGGTACCTTATTATTACTCTGGCCAACATTATGGGCGTTATTTTTAGCCGCCGATGGCATGCCGGCGTTGCTGACCCTGGTCGTATTTGTGCTCGGGGTGTATATGATGCGTGCTGCCGGCTGCGTGATTAACGATTATGCGGATCGCCACTTTGATGGTCACGTCAAACGCACCAAAGCGCGCCCTTTGCCCTCAGGGCGGATTGGCGAGAAAGAAGCGCTGGGTTTCTTTATTGCGCTAGTGTTAGGTGCATTTTTATTGGTATTAACCCAAAATACGCTCACCATTCAGCTCTCGTTTGTTGGGGTGGCGCTGGCGTTTATTTACCCGTTTATGAAGCGCTATACCCATCTTCCCCAGCTGGTGTTGGGGCTGGCGTTTAGCTGGGCGATCCCGATGGCGTTTGCCGCGGCACAAGGGGCACTCCCTCCGGTGATTTGGCTGCTATTTATGGCCAATATTTGCTGGACTATTGCTTACGACACCTTGTACGCCATGGTGGACCGCGATGATGATCTAAAGATTGGGATTAAATCGACCGCCATCTTGTTCGGACGTTGGGATAAAGCCGCGGTTGGTGTATTGCAGTTATTGACGCTTGCGCTATTGATGCTCGCCGGGCAATGGCTAGAGCTGGCGGCCGGTTACCAATGGAGCCTATTAGCGGCCTTTGCGCTATTTGTTTATCAACACTATCTTGCCCGTGAACGGGAACGCATGGCATGTTTTCAGGCTTTTTTAAACAATAACTATGTCGGTTTAGTGGTATTCATTGGTGTTTTGGCCGGTATTTACGGTTAATGTTGTCGGTGTGATAACAAAAGCGCTGGGTGGGTGAATCAACTTTTTCTCCCCAAGCAACTTTTTGCTCAGCTTGGCAACTTCTTGCTTGCGGTCGAGCAAGAAGTTGCCAAGGCAATTAGTAAGTGTCTGTAAAATAACAAAATAAAACTTGGCATGCTTTTCGCAATATGACCATTACCACAGTGAATAGGCTGTGCTTAATGATTAAATGTTTATAGGAGCGATTATGCCAACGCCATGTTATATCTCGATTGAAGGTGAAACCCAGGGACTGATTACTGCCGGTGCGTGTACCGCTGACTCTATTGGTGATTCTTTCGTCGAAGGTCATGAAGATGAAATGCTGGTTCAGCAGTTTGACCACAATGTAACCGTCCCCACCGACCCACAGTCAGGCCAGCCTTCTGGCCAACGTGTTCACAAGCCATTCAAATTCACTGTTGCGCTCAACAAAGCGGTGCCGCTGCTTTATAACGCGCTGTCTTCAGGTGAGAAAATGTCTACCGTCGAGCTGAAGTGGTACCGCACTTCGATTGAGGGCAAACAAGAAAACTTCTTTACCACTAAGCTAGAAAGCGCCTCTATCGTAGACATCCATTGCGAAATGCCACACTGCCAAGACCCTGCCAAGTCTGATTTCACCCAGAACCTTACGGTCTCTATGTCATACCGTAAAGTTATCTGGGAGCACGTTAACGCGGGCACATCTGGCTCAGACGACTGGCGCAAGCCTATCGAAGCCTAACCCTCGCCTTGATGAGGAAACCGCAGCCTGCCTATTGGGCGGGCTGCACCGCGTTCAGCCATGTGCACATTGAGAGTATCGACTTGTTTCGACAGAAAGGAAGGTAAGTGATGGCAACACTTCATTATACATTCAGTATTAAAGGCCTAGCGGATGAATGCTTTGTCGTGAGAGGGTTTGAGGGCCAAGAAGTCCTTTCGGATGATAACCGCGTTGATGGAGGATGCCACGGCTTTCGCTACGATATTGAGCTGGCAAGCCGACATACCGACTTAAAACCGGAGCAAGTGATTGATGCAACGGCAGTACTCACTATGTACCGCAATGGTGAGGTGGCGCAGCGCTTTCATGGTGTTGTCAAGCGCTTCACTCAAGGCGATATTGGTCACCACCATACCTTTTACTCGCTCACCTTGGTCCCAGCCCTCGAGCGACTTGCACTTCGTCATAACAGCCGTATTTTTCAGCATAAGACGGTACAAGACATTATTGCTGAGCTGCTGCTGGAAATGGGGGTGGAAGACCACCAATTCTCCCTGTCTCGCAAGCTTGAAGAGCGTGAGTTCTGTGTTCAGTATCGTGAGACGGATTTAGCCTTTATTGAGCGTCTTGCCGCCGAAGAAGGCTTGGTTTACTACTTTGAGCATAGCCAAGACAAGCACATGCTCATCTTTTGTGATGACAACAGCGCACTGACCGCCCTCGAAGCCCCGATCATTTATAACAGCACCGCGGGTGGTGAAGCCGATACGCCTTATATCTGGTCTTTCGCCAAGCAAACTCAAACCGCGGTCTCTGATGTGTATCTTAAAGACTATAGCTTCAAAAAGCCTGCCTATAGCTTTATGCAACAACAGGTCGGTGATGATATGGCTTACCAGCGGCAGACTTATCAACACTTTGATGCGCCAGGCCGTTATAAAGATGATGCCAACGGTCGCGCCTTTAGCCAAGCAAGGCTCGATTATCTACGCCGTGATGCGCGCCTGGCTACCGGGCAAAGCAATCAACCGTTGCTGCGTGCAGGTACTAAGTTCACACTCAGTGAGCATTTAGCCGATGAGATGAACGCCGATTGGTTGGTGGTCTCTATCACGCGCAAGGGCGAGCAACCCCAAGCACTAGAAGAGGCCGGCAGCACAGGGCAAACCACCTATTCTAACCAATTTAAAGTCGTGCCTGCCTCCACGCCTTGGCGGGCGACGCCACAGCCTAAACCTCAGGTGGATGGACCAATGATGGCGACCGTTGTTGGACCGGAAGGCGAAGAAATCTTCTGTGATGAACATGGTCGAGTGAAGGTGCATTTCCCTTGGGACAGAGAGTCAGAAAGAGACGAACATAGCTCGTGCTGGGTGCGCGTGTCGCAAGGCTGGGCCGGGGCGCAGTACGGCTTTATGGCCATCCCGCGTATTGGCCATGAAGTGATTGTATCGTTCTTAAATGGCGATCCCGACCAGCCCATTATTACCGGGCGGACTTATCACGCCACCAACACCCCGCCGTATCCACTCCCTGAGTTTAAAACCAAAACGGTATGGCGCAGTGACAGCCATCAAGGTGAAGGCTACAACGAGCTCAGTTTTGAAGACCAAGCCGACAGTGAGCGTGTGTACCTAAAAGCACAAAAAGACAATCAAGTCGATGTCGGCAACTCACAGCAGATCCGTGTCAATCATGACCACAAGCTCGACATTGGTCATGATGAAAACCATGTGGTCGCCAACGATCGCACGTTAACCGTAGAAGGGTCACAATCGCATGCCACGAAAGGGAGTCATGTGAGCGAGGTCAACGGCGATAAGCACCAAAAAGTCGATGGCGACTGGGCGGCCAAAGTCGCGAGTGCGATTGGCTTTAATGCCGACGGCGACATCACCATTAAAAGCGGCGCCAAAATCACCCTGCAAGTGGGCGGCAGTTTTGTGGTGATTGATAGCAGTGGCGTGGCCATTGATGGGGCCAAAATCCTGATCAAGTCAGGCGGCTCACCAGGCGGGATCCCTTTGCCTTCCAGTCCGGCAACCCTCAGCGCCGCGGCCGCAGAAGGCAGTGCGTTTGTTGCTAATTGTCCGCCAAGTGAGGGCTAAGCCATGAGCGAATACCGTTATGCAGTGGTAGACCGTGCGGTGGTGCCCTACATCCTCTCCTTAGCTGACGACCATGAGGCAGCGTCGTGGTGTGTCTTTCTGCCTCCGGTGGATGACGCTTTTGCCCAGGTAGCCCCTTATTTGGTCGAGCTTCCTCCTGCGCTTGAGGATTATCTGCAAGCGCGCCGTGAGCCGTGGGGATTTATCTTTACCACCGAGGAACCAGCGAAGGTTGTGCTCAACCACCTAAGAGCCTTGCTCTCGGTGTACAAAGAAGGCAATCCGGCCCCCATTTTCTGTCGCTACTACGATCCGCGGATCATCTGGGCGCTGTTAGATGCCTGCAAGGTACCGCAACAGTACTATGTGTTTGGTCCCATGACAGAGATACAAACCGGGTACCCACAGGCGCGTGAGATGGCGCTCACGCCCATTAAAGTACATCGCCCGCTGACCGAATTGGTGTTATCTGACACGCAATATCAAGCGGTGCTCGACCAGTGCATGGTTAACCTCAAGCAAGATGTGCAAGAGATATTACAGGCGCTGCCCACACCTGTCTCAGACGATGACCCAGACAGAGGCGTATTCACCGATACCCTCGTGACGCAATTAACCCAATGGGGCGTCACCGTCGTGACCGATATCAAAACCATCGCGTCCTTGTGTGTCTCACACAAGGTTCCAGATTGGGAGGCCTTGCCCGCCGCATGGCATGCCGAGCTCTCTCATTCCCAACGACCTGGCAGCTACCGCGTGAAAACACTGGTAGCCAAATTAGGAGGCCAACATGAGCTGTAATCATCCCCCCGGCGAGGCGTGTCATTGCAATCGCACCGAGCCTTGCCTGATTGGTTATGCGGTGACCGCGGGCGATAGCACACAACAATACCGTGGTGGCGAAGTGATTGGCGAGCCGGTTGTTGTGATTGATGAAGGCGAGGGCGCAGAGGTTGACATTACCCTTGAAGGCAGTTGCCAAGACGCAAAACCGACTTGCCCGAACGGCTATGTGACCGATAATGACGCCTTTGCGAAAGATTTATCGGTTGGACAAAACAGCGGGATTATGGTGCATTCCCCGCCCACCGAGGCGCATGAGCTGTGGAATGTCTTAATGTTGATGCTGGCGGAAGACGCACAAAATGTGCTGCCTTATAAAACCTATCAGGTGTGCGTGACGCAATGTGATGGCCAGCCACAAGAAGAAACCCATCTTATCTATGACATACCCTTGATTGGTAGCATTGCTAAAGCCATCGTCGGTGTACTGTCGAATGACAGTCTGTCTTTTAAGGTTTATCCCAAAGTCGTACTAAAAAGTGAACTGACGCTTTCCTTTAAAAAAGAGACAGAAGAAAAATCGGATGAAGAGCGTTATGACGAGCGCACCGCGCGCTACGAGGAATATCTCAGAAACGGCGGCGCGGAAGCGCATGACCGCACCGAGATCCCCAAGGATGAAATCAAAGAGAAATTTTCGCTGGAGGGAAGCCTCTCGATCAAAGAAGGCAGCACGGAAACGAAGTTTGGCACCGGGTTAACGTACGAAAATAGCAACTATTTACACACACGTGACGTGCAAGATGAATTTGAAAATATACGCGACCAATTAAAACTCATCTCCAGCATTATCGACACCGTCGGTATGATCAAGTCAGGCATGTATAAAGACGCGGGGGCAGAAAAAATCAAGCTGGTCACTTGGGAATTTAAGCCTCCGGTGATCAAGTTAACGGGCAGTCAAGCCACCGCGTTGACTGATAAGGGCGCGATAACCACATCGGGTAAAACCACGCTGGCCCTCGACCCCTTGTTGGACTTTTCGATCACCTTGGATGTGATACTTGCGGCCGCCGCTTACTTTAAAATCAAAAACCTGGTGAAAAAGCTCCAAGAAGAAGCCAAGAAGCTGGAAAAAAAAGTCAAAGAAGGCAACGTTGGGGCATATTTTGGCGCTGAGTTTTTTGTCATGGCCTCAACCAAAATCAACACTCAAGGCAGCATTGAGTTTATCCCAGATGCCAAGCCAGCCTATGCCTTTGATGCCCAGCAGGCCGTCACAATGACCACCGAGATAGGAATACGAGGCGGCGTTAAGGTCTGGGTGTTAGAGGGGCTGTTCGAATTAAAAGGCGGTGTGGTCGCCAATGCCAAGTGCGTACTCAAAGGCGGAGAGGACAAAACCGAGCTTATCTTCTGCCATGAAGGCATTAAGGCGTATGTCAAAATGAAGGTCACGTTTAAGAAGAAAGCATCTGATGATACCGAATCAAACAACCAAGGCGGCCGTGGCGGCTGGCGAGCTGATAGTGAGGCAAAAAAAAGTAAAGAAGAAACACAAGAATGGGTGTGGGTTGAGCCTTTAAGTGCCGATGACTCCCCGCACCGCACCACATTATTCGGTAGCGACTAGCAGAGGATACCATGAGAGCCATAACGTTAATTTTAACTGTCATTTTATTAGCAGGATGTTTTGGAGATAAACAAATGAGGCAAGCGAGAGAGCAGGTGTCGACCGTTGATATCGAGATTGATAACGAAGGCGAGAATCCGCCTGTGTTATACACCGCCAATATCCGTTCACAAACCATGTATTGCTTTGGTGTCATCAATAACATAGATGCCATAGACAACCTAGGCTCGAGCGCGGCCACCTTCTCATCGGGGTTTAACGCTACCGCTTACTTACAGCCGGGAGAAAACCACCTAGAGCTCGGCACGGTACCATCAGGTGCGTATGAGGATGACTTTACCTATCGCGCGGACGATACCTGTCAGGTTACTCTGTATGGTGCATTCCCGGATGGCACTAAAAAAGAGATGTCCAACCTGACCGTCACGGTGGAAGACGGGAAACCGACAATTAAAGACTCCACCACCTATCCGGCAAAATACCGAACGCCACTGGTGAATGTGGATGGAACGCTTGATGGCCGTTTAACCATGTTCTCTCGCCCCCTCCATATAAAAACCCTGCCACGTTGGCGTTGGGTGGATGCGACCCCGTTCGATGAAAATAACCCACGGCACATGAAAATGCTGTATCGCGCTTACAGTAACCTTATCATCTTGCTCAACAAGCGGGATTTTGACGGTTTAAAAATGGCCTGGTCACTAGCGGGGCGAGAGCAGGCTAAAGCAGAAGCCTATATGACTGATCCGGATGAGTTTTTTGATGTGATGGATATATCTGGTGACTTTGAGCGTGCAGAGGACGCAGCGGTTGTTCCACGAAGAGAGTGGCATGAGTACACAGTGAAAAGCTATATGGGCGGAAAGCTAGTGAAGCTCGAAGACCAACGAGGACATTCGCCACTTCGTATCAGCTCTCAAGAGTCTGGCTGGATAAATAGTTTTCTACCGCTATTTGCCATCATTGATGGACGTATGGTGATTGCACGTTAAGGAGGCGCTATGCCAGGGGCAGCACGATTAGGGGATACCGCCGGTGGGCATGGTTGTTTTCCGCCCACCGCAGTGACCAGCGCTAGCGCTGGGGTGATGATTAATGGCAAGCCGGCGGCAAGAGTGGGGGATACCGCCGCCCCACACGGCTGCCCGTGCCCGAAAACCCCACATGGCTCTCATGGTCGCCAGATTGCTGCGGGCGCAACTGGGGTGATGATTGATGGTAAACCCGCCGCCCGCATTGGCGATGCGCTCAACTGTGGTGGCGTACTGATATCAGGCTCCGGGGACGTCATTATTGGCTAAATCGAATCAGGGGCGGCAACGCCCCTGGTTTATCTCATACAGTGTTGATGTTTTTCTTCAGTTATCTTTCATTCAGCGGCTGATTTAGCACGGCTTGAATTGTTAATTGCACTTCTGGTGAGATCAAACCACAGACAAAGTCATTTAAGGCCTGGATGCGCTCAGCATTGGCTTTGGCATCATCGTCTAAATAGCCTTGCTCGCGCAGGGTATCGATAAAGATGGTAAAGACCTGTTTATCGAAAAACTCAGGCGCATTGATACCATGCAAACGGCTGAGTCGTTGCGCTAGCATTTGGCTGTGTTTTTCCAAATCGCGCTTATCAATGTGTGGCTGATGGGTGAACAAGGTCAAGGTAATGGCATAGCGCTGCAGGGTTTCGGCAATGGTACGGCCGAGTAATTGTAGCTCGCCGAGCTTGGCATTATTCATGGTGACTTTGTCGCCCTCACAGCACAACAAGGACTGCGCATGCATGGCATGTAAGAGTGCATCAAAGTAGCTGTCGAGTCCGGCATCATCAAAGCTCATAAAGAGTTCTGCTTTGAGCAAGGGATACAACTGCTGCACACAAGCCCGCAAGCCGGATTGACTGATGGTTTGGTGGGTTACCAGGATTTGTGCAATCAGTGATGGCAGTGCCACTAGGTGGATCACATTATTGCGATAGTAAGTCATTAAGATGGCTTGCTGGCGGTCAAGCGAAATGACTTCACCCATGGTGTCTTTCTCGACCACCAGTTTATTTAACGACAACGCATGCTCGACCAATTCTACCGGCGAGGCTTGTGGGACACTGCTACTGGTGGAATATGGGGCCTGAGTCAGTAGGCCTTGATAGACCGCAAGCTGTGCTTCTAAGGCTTCTCGGCTCAGGGCTCGTTGGCGCGAGGCGAGCAGCGCGGTCGCACAGAGGTTCAGCGCATTGGTCGCGGCGGCATCGTTGATATGGGTCATGACCTTGGTCGCTAACTCACTCACCACTGGATTCATCCAAGCCGGCTTTTGAGGCTCCATTGGATCAATATAATCATGCCAATCTGGCACTTTCTCATTGAGGTGTTGATTGAGCGCAATCGGCTCACCGAAGTTGACATAGCCAAGGCCATAATTGCGCAACTTACGCACGATCCCGAGTACCTGACCAAAGCTCTCTTTTTCTTTACGCTGGCCCTGTAGCTCTTTGGCATAAGTGTTCACTTCCATCACATGCTCGTAGCCGATATAGACAGGCACTAAGGTGATAGGACGCTGTTGCCCGCGCAGCATGGCTTGCAAGGTCATCGATAACATCCCCGTTTTGGCCGACAGTAAGCGACCAGTGCGCGAGCGCCCGCCTTCAGCGAAATATTCGACCGAATAACCGCGGGCAAACAACTCGGCCAAGTATTCACGAAAAACGGTGGAATATAAGCGATTGCCTTTAAAACTGCGGCGAATAAAAAAGGCGCCACCGCGACGGAAGAGCGGCCCGGCAGGGAAGAAGTTGAGGTTGACACCCGCGGCAATATGCGGCGGCACTAAGCCTTCTTTATACAGTACGTAAGAGAGCAGCAGGTAATCCATGTGCGAGCGATGGCAAGGCACATAGACAATCTCGTGACCATCTTGTGCCAGCTGGCGAACCCGTTCGGCATTGTTAACATGAAGGCCTTGATACAGTTTATTCCAAAGCCAGGTTAGAATGCGGTCGCTGTATCGAATCAAACGATACGAAAAGTTTGCCGCAATCTCTTCCATCATGTCGACGGCTTCTTTACGAACTTTTTCAACTGACACATCACGGCTTTGTGCTTCATCGTGGACGACTTTGTCGATGGCCTTTGACGCCAGTAGGCGTTTGAAGAGCAAAGCACGATTAGGTAAGCGTGGGCCTGAAGCCGCGAGTTTTTGACGCGAAAAGTGGATCATTGCCACTCGCGCCAGTTTATGGGCGATCGCCTGATCGGTGCCGTGTTTATCCGCCATATAGCGCAAGGATACCGCTTGGCTTAACCGCACCATGCCATCACGGCCACGCGTAAGGATGGTCCAGAATTTTTCTGGCCCATTCATTGCGTGCAGCGTTGCTTGGTGGCGTTGTGTTTCGTTACCCGGATCGCGTTGCCACAACACGGAAGCGGGAACCAGCTGGATATCCAATTCACTATCTTGACGATGTAAGCGCAGCAGATCTTGAAAATGCGCTAAGGAGCGTTTGGGCAAGTCTTGATCCGCGGAAAAGACCTTACGACCGTGACTAATAAAGACATAGCGCGGCAGTGTGGTATCGCCAATAATGAGGGGCTTTAATGGATCCGGTAATCCTTGACGTAAACAGGTTCGCCGTAGCGTTAATAAATCCGAATGAGACTGAAACGGCAACACGTACACAATAGGACGTGCGAGAGACAGGTTTAGCTGCTCGACCGGTTCAGAGGGGATACATTGGGTTTTTACCCAGGCAGAAAGCGGCAAATTCAATAGCTTGTAATAAATCTTTTGCCAGAGCGCCATGATTGTCAGTGCCTCAAATTCAAAATGCGCGCCAAGGATAGCAGAAAATGGCTGCGAACTTGCAACCAAAGGCAGAGAATTGACGCGAGATTGCGCGCGTTTGAATCGGCTACCGACAATGAGATCCGCTTCTCGTGTCTATAATTAGTCCTTTTCAAGCCGTATGTTACTGGATATACTCACAGTTAACTGTATAAAAAGACAGGTAAGAGCATGAAGCCGTTAACCGCGAGACAGCAACAAATCTTCGAGCTGATTAAAACCCATATTGAAGACACAGGGATGCCCCCAACACGTGCCGAAATCGCCCGTCAGCTGGGGTTTCGCTCCGCGAACGCTGCCGAAGAGCATTTGAAAGCGTTGGCGCGCAAAGGCGTACTCGAGATTATTCCCGGGGCATCACGCGGTATTCGCTTAATTAGCGAAGAAGAAGTGGTGACGCCTGATGACCAAGGCTTGCCTTTAATTGGCCGTGTCGCGGCGGGTGAGCCCATCTTGGCACAAGAGCATGTTGAGAGCCTCTATCAGGTCGATCCAGCCTTGTTTAAGCCAAGTGCCGACTTTTTACTGCGAGTTAGCGGCATGAGCATGAAAGATATTGGCATTCTCGACGGTGACTTACTGGCGGTGCACAAAACACAAGATGTACATAATGGCCAAGTGGTCGTCGCGCGAGTGGATGACGATGTCACCGTCAAACGGCTAGAGAAGAAAGGGTCGAATGTTGTTCTTCATGCTGAAAACGATGAATTTATGCCGATCTCGGTGGATTTAACTGCACAATCACTGACGATTGAAGGTGTTGCTGTTGGTGTGATTCGTAATACCGATTGGATGTGATTTCTCACGTTGGCGGACATTGATGTCCGCCAATGGAATGCGGTTAAAAAAACATCTTTGCATTTCTCTACATTTAAACGATAATTATTATCATCCTTGATTATCGTGTGTGGAGGTGTCCGTGCGTACGCAACAGCATTCTGTTCCCAGTAAGCTATTTAAGCCCATGTGGCTGCGCAGTCGTGAGAGCCTGACTGACAATGGCGTGATCTATGACCCCATGGCGGCCGCCGCATGCCAAGGGTGTGTCATGCAGCCCGAATGTGATTGGCACAATCTCGATCAAACCCAGCTTCTTTATGCCACGCTCACTAGCCAGTGTGATGCCATTGTTAAACAGTTTCTTGCTCAGCATCCCACGGCATGGATCATTAATGTTGGTGGTGGGTTAGATACCCGCTTTTATCGACTGGATAACGGCCGTTGTCGTTGGTTAGAAGTCGATGTTGACGAAACCTTGTTATGGCGAGAGCGTTTATTCCACACCAGTGAGCGTTTCCGGATGGTGCAAGGGTCGGTCAAACAGCTTGATTGGCTGGCGCAACTGGCGGTCCCTGCGGGTCATCCGACCATGTTAATTTGCGATCAAGCCTTACTTGAGTGCACCAACCAAGAAATTTCTGCATTTTGCCAGCATATTAGTCGCTATTTTCCGCAAGTTGAGGCCTGTTTAGTCTTAGCGGGAGATAAGTGCCATAGCCGGATCGGCCAGAAACTGGGGTGTGAATCTTATCAACATGGTTTTGCCGATCCGCGTATGGCGATCATTCAAGCCTTGCCCTGGGCCTGTCGGGTTGAAGAACACTCCCCACTTGATAAACCCTGCCCAAGGTGGCGTTTTTGGCAGCGCGCACTGGCGGCGATGCCGCGTTATCGTCTGCGTTTTACCCCGATGGTGTTGCATATTGAGATCTAGCGCGGCGCGGGTGCCACCTTTCGCTTTCCAGTCTGTGCTTAGCCTCACGATCTTTCTTTGTCTATTTTTTGTCCTTTGGGCAAACCTCTCCTAGATTGAATGTAAACAAAACGTTAATTTTTGTGATCGTATGTATCGCGTTGTTTCCTTAACCTTTGCTTAAGCTGCGTGGGTTTAAGCAAAGGTGCAACGCATTCATGCCTGTGAGCAGGAGGGGGCCGTGTCGAGTTACCATAAATCAATACTGGCATCGGGAATGGCTTTGCTGCCTGGGCAAGTGCAGGCTGCCGAACGTGAAGGGTGGAACCTGACTCAAGGGGTCACGGCCATCAGTCAGCAGGTGTATGACCTGCATATGACGATTTTCTATATTTGCGTGGCGATAGGGGTATTGGTGTTCGGCGTAATGTTTTGGGCCATTATCCGCCATCGTAAATCCAAAGGCGCCAAGCCTGCTTCGTTTCATGAAAGTACCAAGGTAGAAATTGCGTGGACGCTCGTACCGTTTCTCATTTTGGTGGGTATGGCGATCCCCGCCACCCAAGTCTTACTCGATATGGAAGATACCACCAAGCCTGATTTAACCGTTCAAGTGACTGGCTCACAATGGAAGTGGCATTACCGCTACTTTGATCACGATGTTGCCTTTTTTTCCTTGCTTGCCTCTAGCCCTGAACAGATCCGCAACGAAAGACAAAAACGCGATAACTATTTGTTAGAAGTCGACCAACCCTTGGTGTTACCGGTGGGACGCAAGGTGCGCTTTTTGATCACGTCGCAAGATGTGATTCATTCTTGGTGGGTACCGGCCTTCGCGGTGAAAAAGGATGCCAACCCTGGGTTTATCAATGAGGCTTGGACCAAAATCGACAAACCCGGCATTTATCGTGGGCAGTGTGCCGAGCTGTGCGGTAAAGACCACGGTTTTATGCCGATTGTGGTGATCGCCAAGCCGCAAGAAGAATTTGATGCTTGGGTGCAAAAAACCGCACTCACTCAGCAACAAGCTCGCGAAGAAGAGCAACGCTTATTGGGGATGGAAATGCCGATGGATGAACTGATGGCGCTGGGCAAACAAGTCTATGACAGCCGCTGCGGCATGTGCCATCAAAGTGAAGGGCAAGGCATGCCTGGCGTATTCCCAGCGTTAGCGGATGCTGAGATTGCGACGCAACCAAATCGATTGGTCGATCATATCGATATTGTCGTCAACGGCAAAGCCGGCACTGCCATGCAAGCGTTTGGACCGCAATTGTCACTCAAAGAGTTAGCAGCGGTGGTGACATACGAGCGCAATGCGTGGGGCAATGACACCGGCGAGACGGTACAAGCCGCTCAGGTTAACGCGGTGATGTCGGGCGAAGAGCTTTAGGAGCGCACTATGACAGATACAACGCCAGAATCCGTTCATGACGACCACCACCATAAACCGCGCGGCATCATGCGCTGGGTGCTGACCACTAACCACAAAGACATCGGATCCATGTATCTGATTTTCAGCTTCACCATGTTTTTGCTGGGTGGCGCGATGGCAATGGTGATCCGTGCGGAATTATTCCAGCCCGGCCTGCAACTGATAGAGCCCAATTTTTTTAATCAAATGACTACGGTTCATGGTTTGATTATGGTGTTTGGCGCGGTCATGCCTGCCTTTACTGGGCTCGCTAACTGGATGGTGCCGATGATGATAGGGGCGCCGGATATGGCGCTACCACGGATGAATAACTGGAGCTTTTGGATTCTGCCGTTTGCGTTTCTATTATTGATCGGCTCGTTATTTATGGAAGGTGGCGGCCCCAACTTTGGCTGGACCTTCTACGCGCCACTGTCGACTACCTATAGCCCCGATAGCACCGGCTTATTTGTGTTTGCCCTACATATTATGGGGATCAGCTCCATTATGGGGGCGATCAATGTGATTGTGACAATTATCAATATGCGCGCGCCTGGCATGACCTATATGAAAATGCCGCTGTTTGTCTGGACCTGGCTGATAACCGCCTTTTTGCTGATTGCGGTGATGCCGGTATTAGCGGGAGCAGCGACCATGGTGCTGACCGATAAATACTTTGGCACCAGCTTTTTTGATGCAGCGGGGGGCGGTGATCCGGTTTTGTTCCAGCACATTTTCTGGTTCTTTGGTCACCCAGAAGTTTACATCATGATTTTGCCCAGTTTTGGCATTATCTCGGCCATCGTGCCGGCGTTCTCACGCAAACGGCTATTTGGTTACAGCTCCATGGTGTATGCCACCGCCTCGATTGCAGGATTAAGCTTTCTGGTATGGGCACATCATATGTTCACTACCGGGATGCCGGTGTTTGCCGAGCTGTTTTTCATGTTCTGTACCATGCTGATCTCGGTGCCGACTGGGGTCAAAGTGTTTAACTGGGTGGCGACCATGTGGCGAGGCTCGCTAACGTTTGAAGTGCCGATGCTGTTTGCGATTGCATTTATCGTCTTATTTACCATTGGCGGGTTTTCTGGGCTAATGTTGGCGATCACACCGGCTGATTTTCAGTACCACGACACCTACTTTGTGGTGGCGCACTTTCACTATGTTTTAGTCTCAGGGGCGGTGTTCTCGATCATGGCAGCCGCCTATTACTGGCTGCCTAAATGGACTGGGCATATGTTTAATGAAACCCTGGCACAGTGGCATTTTTGGTGCTCAGTGATTTCCGTCAATATTCTTTTTTTTCCGATGCATTTTCTCGGCCTCGCAGGCATGCCACGCCGGATCCCCGATTATGCCCTGCAGTTTGCCGACGTGAACGCCATTGTCAGCATTGGTGGCTTTGCCTTTGGTCTGTCGCAACTCATCTTTTTAGCCGTCGTCATTAAATGCGCGCGTGGTGGCGAGCCTGCTGCCGCTAAACCTTGGGAGGGGGCCGAAGGTCTGGAGTGGACCGTGCCATCGCCCGCGCCTTACCACACCTTTGAGATACCGCCGGATCTGGAGGAAGCGCGCTATGGTCACTAAATCAACGCGCTCCGCTCGTCGTCTACTGTTGCTCGCCGTGGGTATGTTTGGTTTTGCCTTTGCCTTAGTTCCGCTCTACGACGTGTTTTGCGACGTGACGGGCATTAATGGCAAAACGGATACCGAGGCGGCCGCATCCAGTGCTGGCATTAACCAAGATCGCTTGGTGACCATTGAATTTATTGCCTACACCAATCCGGGGATGCGTTGGACATTTGAGCCCCAAGTCAACCAGATGCAAGTGCACCCTGGTGCGACTCACACGATTAATTATCTCGCAACGAATAACGCACGCTATGACACCATTGGTCAAGCCGTACCCTCGGTCTCACCGGGGATAGCCGCGCAATACTTTAACAAGATTGAATGCTTTTGTTTTAACCGGCAGCCATTGCCACGTGGCGAGGACGCGGCGTTGCCCCTGGTGTTTTATGTGGATCCTGAGCTGCCGGATGACATTAACCATTTAACGCTGGCCTATACGCTGTTTGATGTCACCGCCAGTGCCAAGGAATAAGGAGGCGATCATGGCGACGCCTGAACGTTACTACGTCCCAGCTGCCAGTATATGGCCGATTGTCGGTGCGCTGGCGCTGTTTTTAATTGCGGCAGGGGCCGGTGCCACGGTAGGCGGCTTGTTTGGGGGATACGGCCCTTGGTTGTTGCTTGCGGGCACCGTACTGATTGTGGTGATGCTGACCGGCTGGTTTCGCGATGTGATCCGCGAATCCATGCAAGGCCTCTACTCGGCTCAAATGGACCGTTCTTTTCGCCAAGGAATGAGCTGGTTTATTTTCTCTGAGGTGATGTTTTTTGGTGCCTTCTTTGGTGCGCTCTTTTACGCCCGCTTTATCGCCGTACCTTGGCTAGGCGGGGCTAGCAATAATGCGATGACCGCGGCGGTATTGTGGCCGGATTTTGTTGCCCAGTGGCCACTGACTGTCACACCGGGCGGGATAGAAACCACGGCAATGCCCGCGATGGGACTGCCCTTGCTTAACACGCTGATCCTCCTGACCTCGTCGGTCACGCTCCATATTGCCCATACTGCGATTGAAAAAAACCAACGCGGACGGCTGAAGGGATTTTTACTGGCTACCGTCTTACTTGGGGCGGTGTTTATGTTCTTTCAAGGCGAAGAGTATGTGCATGCCTATCAAGAAATGAACTTGCGCCTCGATTCAGGCGTGTATGGCAACACCTTCTACTTACTGACGGGCTTCCATGGTTTACACGTGACCTTGGGAACCGTAATGCTCTTGGTTATTTGGTTGCGCGTGATGCGTGGACATTTTAGTCCTGAGCATCACTTTGGCTTTCAAGCCAGTGCGTGGTATTGGCACTTTGTGGATGTGGTGTGGCTGTGCTTGTTTGTGTTGGTTTACATTCTTTAACTCAGTATGGGCGCGGATTGGGGGCAACCCAGCCCATGGAGAGCGCAATCAGCAATAACACGAAGACAATCACGGAAAACAGCACCCGGCGACCGAGATAACGGGATAAAGGCACTGAATTATCGCCTTTTAATAACACGGGCAAGGCACGAAAGAGGTTAAACAAAATAAAAACCAGTAAACAAATCAGTATGGCTTTGATCAACATAAGCGCTCCTTCGCGCAATGGGTAAGTATGAAACAAGGACGACGAATGGGATTTCTGATATTGACTGTGGTTGTGGTCTTGCTGCTCGTCAAGTTAAGCCATTGGCAATGGACGCGTGGCGCGCAAAAAGCCCAACATCTGGCACGGTTTGACGCCAACCAAACACCACAATCACTCACAGGCTCGGTGCAAAAAGGGCAATACCTGGTGATCGATGGCCAGTTTCGCCCCGAGTTCGCCGTGTGGCTCGACAATCAGATTCACCAAGGCCGCGTAGGCTATCGCCTTTTTCTTCCTTTTATTCCAAGCCAGCAGCCATCGCAGTGGTGGTTGGTTGAATTGGGCTGGATGGCCGCGCCTGCGCTTCGTGCATTGCCGGACGTACCCACGTTAGCATCGCGCTATCAACTGTTCGGATTTGCTGACACACCGTCAAAGCGCGTTGTGCTTAAGCAACAGACGGAAACGCAAACCTGGCCGGTGCGGGTACAACGCATTGATTTACCCACATTGCAGGCACGACTACCCGCGCTAGAGGTGCAGTGGCTGATACGGGCAGAAAAACTGGTGGATGTGACAGCGCCGAGCCGGGATGCCTTGGCGCAAGCAGGGGTGAGGCCGGTGTGGCAGCCAGTGGTGATGCCGCCGACGAAGCACTATGGCTATGCCTTGCAATGGGCACTGATGGCTCTCGCAGTCGGTATCGGTGCGGGCATATGGTGGCACAAAACATAAAGGAAGGAGTGCGAATGAAAGGACGCATGCTTGTCGTGGCATTGATAGGGATCTTTATACTGCCGGTGGTGGTGGCCAAATTAGTGCTCGAGCAAAGTTGGTACCAAAAAGGTGTCACCAATTACGGCCAGTTTCTTGCTGAGCCAGCGACCTTGAATTGGTTACCCGAGCAAGGGCAGTGGCGGTTGATTTATCGGGTGCCAGAACAGTGTGACTTGGTGTGTGAGCAAGCCCTTTTTCAGTTAACGCAAATTCCTATTGCGGTGGGTAAAGAGCGCGATCGCGTCACTAGCGTGGCCCTGACAAGTACTGCACCGAAAGCGCCGGAGGTACTGACATGGCAAACTTTGACGACCGAGCAGGCGCAGGCATGGCAGCAGCAAGCATTTGATAAAAATACTATTTATCTTAGCGATCCGATGAACAATGTGGTGCTGGCCTATCCAGTCAGTGATGATAACACCCAGTGGATTGCGCAAGGTAAAGGCTTATTGCGCGATCTCAAACGGCTTCTCAAGTTGTCTAAGGTAGGCTGATTATGGCAACACGTCGCTACCAACTCGCCGTCTTATCGACACTGATACTGGCCGTGCTGGTGGTTGGGCTGGGCGCGTTTACCCGTTTAACTGAAGCCGGACTTGGCTGCCCTGATTGGCCCGGATGTTATGGCCACTTGGGCGTGCCCGACAGTGGAACTGCGCAATCGGTGGCGATGTTGCGGTTCCCCGACGCGCCCTTGGATGTGACGAAAGCGTGGAATGAAATGCTGCACCGCTATGTCGCAGGCACCTTAGCATTGGCTATTTTTGCGTTGACTTGGATAAGCTGGCGACGCTCCGATTATCGGGCGTTACGGCCGATGACCACGCTGCTGAGTGTGGTGGTAGTCATGCAAGCGGCGCTCGGGATGTGGACGGTCACCTTAAGCTTAATGCCGGTGGTGGTGATGGCACATTTGCTCGGTGGCTTCACTACGGTGTGTTTGCTGGCTTGGCTTGTGGTGTTGGCAGGGGCAATCAAGCTGCCCGTTATGCAAATATCGCCGCCCGCACGCCGCGTGGGCAGTGTGGCAGTGGTCGCCGTGATCATACAGATAGGATTGGGCGGTTGGACCTCAGCAAATTATGCCGCCACGGTCTGTACGCAGTTACCCATCTGCGAAAGCCCTTGGTGGCAGCTTTTCACCCCCTCGGCGTTTAATCCTATCAGCCCTCACAGCGAGACCTACCAGTTTGGCGTACTGAATCATGCCGAGCGGGTGACCATTCATGCCACGCACCGTCTCGGCGCCATGGTGGTCACTGCCTTGGTGCTGGGCTGGGCATGGGTACTTTGGCATGCTGGCGCGCGCGCCGTTGGGCTTGGGGTGATTGTGGTTCTGGCCGTGCAAATCAGCCTGGGGGTGACCAATGTGGTCGCGCTCTTGCCCTTAAGTGTGGCGGTGGCGCATAACCTCGGTGGATTGTCGCTACTGGCCATATTACTGCTCTCCCGGTTTTTATGTCTTTCACCGTCGGCCCGACAAGGATCTCACCATGGCACAGTATCAACGCACCGCTAATGTATCGACGCCTGCTGGCGCTAATTGGCGTGATTATTACGAGCTCACCAAACCGCGCGTGGTTGCCATGCTGCTTCTCACCGCGCTGGTGGGGATGTGTTTAGCCACGCCCGGCTGGCCACCCTGGTCGGCGGTGCTGGTGGGATTATTTGGCATTGGCGCACAAGCCAGTGCTGCGGCGGTGTTTAATCACGTGATCGATTGGAAAATTGATACCAAAATGCAGCGTACTCGCCATCGTCCTGTTGCTGAAGGCCGTGTCAGTCAAGGTGCCGCTTTGGTGTTTGCGGTGGCACTGATGGTGAGCGGCTTTATTACCTGTTGGTGGCTGAATCCGCTCACCGCGTGGCTGACCTTTGCCAGCCTGGTGGGTTATGCGTTGGTATACACCCAGTGGCTTAAACCCGCGACACCGCAAAACATTGTCATTGGCGGTTTGGCCGGCGCAATGCCGCCACTACTTGGTTGGACGGCGGTGACAGGCGAGGTCCACGCGCATGCGCTGCTGCTGGTGATGATTATATTCACGTGGACGCCGCCCCACTTTTGGGCGCTGGCGATTCATCGGCGCCATGATTATGCCAAAGCCGATGTGCCGATGCTGCCCGTCACCCACGGGGTTCGCTTTACTCAGACCATGGTTTTGCTTTACACCTTATTGCTGGTGGTGGTGGGGATTTTCCCTTGGCTGACCGGGATGAGTGGTTGGCTATATCTGGTGGGCGCGACTGCCCTTAACCTCGCTTTTGTCGGCTATGCTTGGCGACTGAAAACCCAGTCGCAAAAAGGCATCGCGTGGCAGACTTTTAAGTTTTCGATATGGCATATCTTCGCGACCTTTGTGGTGCTGCTTGCCGACCACGCGTTGCGCTATTAAGTGGCGCTATTGGAGGGACTACTTAAGCCCTTTTGCCGACAGTACCGTGGCTTTGTCGGCGACAAACGAGACCTTAATGTGTTTGCCATCACCGCCCCACACGCAATGGGTTAATCCCATGGTGTCATCACATTGGCTTGGCTTGCCAACGTGAGCAACTACCACGTCATAACTCATGCCGACCTCCAACTGATCGTAGTTTTGCTTAGTCACTTTCGAGCAACCGGCGAGAAAGACGACCAAGACACAGGCAAAAAAGACGCGCATAACAATACCTCACTCACTGATGTGATCAAAAAACAGGCCTCATGGCCTGTTTTGCTATTAACGTGGTGGTGTCTATTAGTAGTAAGAGTGATCGCCCCGGGCGTGCTCGGTCACATCGCGCACACCGTGTAGCTCACCACTAAATTCAGCCAATAGCTGCTTTTCAATCCCTTCTTTCAAGGTTACATCCACCATGGAGCAACCGTTACACCCGCCACCAAATTGGAGGATAGCCACCGAATCATCAGTGATTTCAACCAGGTTCACATGGCCGCCATGGCTGGCAAGTTGTGGGTTTACCTGGCTTTGAATCACATAATCGACGCGCTCCATCAAAGGTGCATCATCGGCGACTTTACGCATTTTGGCGTTCGGTGCTTTCAGCGTGAGCTGCGAGCCCATTTTATCGGTGACAAAGTCGATCTCTGCTTCGTCGAGAAAAGGGAGACTCAGTTCGTCGATAAACGCAGAAAAACCGTTGAATTTTATCTCGGTATCACTGCTTTCTACCGCTTCCGGCGGACAGTATGAGACACCGCACTCTGCGTTTGGCGTGCCTGGATTGACAACAAACACGCGAATATGGGTGCCCTCGGGCTGCTGCTCAAGCAACTTCACAAAGTGGCTTTGTGCATTTTCTGAAATATTGACTTCTGACACGACAAATACCTGAC
The DNA here is from genome assembly GCF_001996245.1 of Salinivibrio sp. MA607. Taxonomy (NCBI): domain Bacteria; kingdom Pseudomonadati; phylum Pseudomonadota; class Gammaproteobacteria; order Vibrionales; family Vibrionaceae; genus Salinivibrio; species Salinivibrio sp. MA607. Next base: position 90,379 of record NZ_MUFJ01000001.1, read on the forward strand.
TAATCCAGTGTGTTTTATACAGTGTACTCCGGTTTGCTTTGGCTATCACCCCTTGAACCATGTGGCTACTTTATGTGCAGGGGTAGCACGCTTACCGCTAGGGTAGATCGGTACGGGCCAAACAGTAAACATCGATCGTTTTTGCACCGGCTTTGCGCAGTAATCGACATAATTGCGATACCGTTTGTCCGGTGGTGACGACATCGTCGACGACAGCGACATGAGAAGCGGGGAGCGAGCCATGAAGAGAAAAAGCACCATGCAGATTATGTAACCTGTCTTGCCGACTGAGACCTTGTTGTGGCGCGGTATGTCGGGCGCGAGATAAGTACGTATCAACCACCCGAGTATCAAGTTTGTCGGCAAGTGCCCAAGCCAAGTGCAGGCTTTGATTAAACCCTCGTTGCCAACGACGTCGCCAATGCAGCGGCACCGGCAACAGCACCGGTGCGGGGGTGAGAATACGATCACTGAGCTGCTGGGCAAACGGCAACGCCAGCTCGAAGGCTCCTTGGTATTTGAACGCGTGAATTAACTGCGGGAGAGGATCATGATAGCCACTGATAGCAACCAAGCGGTCCCAAGCTGGCGGCTGGCTGAGGCAGGCGCCACATCGCGCTTGTGGTTGTGAAACAGGCAGTCCACAACACTGACAAAGCAAACACTGATGATGGGCATCCCAACACGCATCACAGCACAGAGAGTGATGGGCAGGCAAGGCGAGGTGGCAAACGGGACACTGTAAGGGCAAGAGTTTGCCTCGCCAGTGGGTCAGTACACGTGTAAAGCGCCGTGGCGCAATTGTTGATATCATAAGCGTCCTGAGTAAAAAGCAACCAAGGCAGTGTAAACATGGCGGAATGTGATTGGCAGTCGCACGGGCAAGGACCCGATCTGGTTCTCATTCATGGTTGGGGAATGAACAGCGCGGTGTGGTCATTAATCTTGCCGTACCTAACACCACACTTCCGGGTGCACTGTGTTGATTTACCCGGTTTTGGCTATAGCGCGGCACAACCGGGGCTTAATATCGAAGATCTGGCACAAGTGTTGCTTAAAGCATCACCAGTAGATGCCACTTGGATAGGCTGGTCGTTAGGTGGGTTAGTGGCAACACAAGCCGCGCTTTTATCGCCACAGCGTGTAACTGGATTGGTTACCATCGCCAGCTCACCCAAGTTTGTTGCCGAACCTGGGTGGCGAGGAATTAAATCTGGGGTGCTCAGTGACTTTGCTCGTCAGCTTGAGCGTGACTTTTCGCTGACAGTTGAGCGCTTTATGGCGCTGCAAGCGATGGGATCACCGACCGCGAAAAAAGACGTAAAAGCGCTTAAGCAAGCGGTATTTTCGCGGCCAACACCGGACCCTCGTGCGCTTGCGGATGGCTTAGCCATGTTAGCGGACACGGATTTGCGTCAGGGCTGTGGCGCTATCAAGGTGCCTTGGTTGAGAATGTATGGGCGGTTAGATGGTTTAGTGCCGGTATCGGTGGCTGATGCGGTATCAACATTGGCTCCGGACTCACACAGTGAGGTCCTGACACACAGTGCTCACGCGCCGTTCGTGACCGAGCCTGAAGCGGTGGTAGACAAGCTAAAAGCCTTTTTAGGCAACAAGTTGCCGGCAACATAGCCAGTGCGGATCATTTTTTTGGTAGAATTGACTCAATCCTGTCACGGTTCTGCCGATAAGTTAACTATGTCACTTGTTTTGGCATAAGGAGAGACCATAATGAACGTAGGTAACGTTGGGCAGTCTCCGGCGTATCATCAAGCGATGAAGTCCAAAACGCCGGCACAGCCGCAGCAAAATGCGGACAAACAAGCTGAGCAGGTGTCCAAAGCCAATACTTTTAAGGATCATGTCGCAAAAGCGAATGGGGTCAAAGAAGGTGATAAACCCGCTTCGCCTCAAGCCGCAAAAAATAATGTTGACGCGAAAGGCGGCGCTGACGTGAAAGACGGCGCCAACGCTGGTGCGGTCGCTAAAGCCCAAGAGGGAAAAGAGCCGGAAGAAACGTCCGCCGTAAAGTCGTTTACCTACGGCGCATTGGGGATGGAGCATCCGGAGAAAGTCCAAGAAAGCGATGATTCATCGTACACTGCGGGTAAATTTGTGTCGGCCTTAGGTACAATAGGTACAATACTCGCGGTTATCGTCTAAACTGATAGAAAGACGACAAGGCCGCACTAACAATTAGGCCTTCAGCTGGTGTGGGAGGTAGCATCAGATGAACATATCGCCAGCCAGCGTCAGTATTCCAACTGTCGCGCCATCGGTGAACCCGCCAACGGAGCAAGTTGCGCGGGACAATCGCTTGCGCGAAAAAATCGTCCCTGCTAAGTCATCTCCCGAGCCCGACAATGGTAAAGCCCCTTCTGATCAAGATAAGCAGCTGGGACGTTCATCCTGGGATCCTGCCCAACACCCCAACTACTCGCTGGACTATCAGCGTGATTCATTAACGCATGCCGACTACGATGGCGCCAATATCGCAGGTCGTATCGATGCCATAGCACGCACGGATCCCAGTGAGCAAGCTCGCCAAGATAATGGCTACACGATGGGCTTAAAAATGCCCGAAGAAGTGTTAGAAAAAATTGAGCAGCTAAAACGGTTTGAGCAAACGCGTGCGGTAGTGGCGATGCGCTACCAGCAGGCAAGCGTGGCGAACATGCCCTCCGAAGTATTGATTGTGATTTAATGCGATCCAGTCCTTAAGCCATGTCCTGATTAAGACAAAATATAAAAAGCCCCGCCAGTATTGGCGGGGCCATTAGTGTCTAAATATGCCATTTGTTAGGCACTATTAGGTTAGCTCTAGAAGCCTTTGACTTTAAGAGCGTTTGGCGCGCGCAAAGGCATCGGCCATGCTCCCTCCTAGGGAAGATGATGATTGCTGTTTGGGCGCTTTGCTTTCGCGCTGCTTAGTCGGCCTCGCTTTCGCGTTTGCTTCCGATGCCTCGGGCGTATCATCAAGACGCATCGATAAGCCAATCCGTTTGCGCGCCACGTCCACTTCCATGACTTTAACTTTTACTACATCACCGGCTTTGACCACCTCACGTGGGTCGCTGACAAAGCGCGTCGACAGCGCAGAGATATGGACTAAACCGTCTTGATGAACACCTACGTCGACGAAAGCGCCAAAGTGAGTGACATTAGTCACCACACCTTCGAGCTGCATCCCAGGCTTCAAATCACTAATTTGGTTAATGCCATCGGCAAAGGTCGCCGTTTTGAACTCTGGACGTGGATCGCGACCGGGTTTCGCAAGCTCACTCAGCACATCGGCGACAGTGATCGCCCCAAAGGTGTCATTGGCATAATCATTGGCGTTTAAACTTTGCAGTACGCCCCCGTTGCCGATTAATGCATCGACCGCTTTACCCGTCTTTTGGGCGATGTGTTTGACCAGTGGGTAGGTTTCTGGGTGAACGCCGGAGCGGTCGAGCGGATTGGTACCGTCYATGACGCGTAAAAATCCCGCGCACTGTTCATAGGCTTTGGGGCCCAAACGAGGTACTTTCAGCAGCGTTTTTCGCTCATTAAAGCGGCCGTTTTGGTCGCGAAACGCAACAATATTGTGTGCTATCGTTTGGCTTAAGCCCGCCACGCGCGTGAGCAACGGTGCAGAGGCAATATTCAAATCTACGCCCACGGCGTTGACACAATCTTCCACCACCGCATCAAGCTTTTTGGCCAGTTGGTGCTGAGAGACATCATGCTGGTATTGGCCCACCCCAATCGACTTAGGATCAATTTTTACCAGCTCCGCCAAAGGATCTTGCAGACGACGAGCGATTGAGACGGCGCCACGGAGCGACACATCTAAGTCTGGAAACTCGTTAGCCGCTAGCTCAGAGGCTGAGTAAACCGAGGCACCGGCTTCGCTGACCATCACCGTTTGAATGCTTAAATCAGCCTGCTTGAGCAAGGTGGTCACAAAGCTTTCTGTCTCGCGAGAGGCAGTGCCATTGCCCACGGCAATCAAACTCACGTTATGGCTTTTAATAAAGCGGTGCAGCACTTTGCTTGCGCCGTCTATATCATGTCGAGGTGCGGTGGGATAAATGGTGGCGGTATCGAGGAGTTTGCCGGTGCCGTCAACCACGGCGACCTTACAGCCGGTACGCAGGCCTGGATCAATACCTAAGGTGCAGCGAGGACCTGCTGGCGCGGCCATCAATACATCTTTGAGGTTGGCGGCAAACACATCAATGGCATCGTTTTCCGCCCGCTCTTTGAGGTTAGCCATAAACTCAGTTTCTAGGTGCATCAAGATTTTGACCCGCCAGGCAAAGGCTATCACTTGTTGGCGCCAGCGGTCAGCCGGGGCGCTGCCCAAAGAAAGCTGATAATGCTGAGCGATCATGGTCTCGCACACGCTTTGCTTGCTTGCTGGATCTTGATCCGGATCGGCAATCAATGCCAGCTGTAATACGCCTTCGTTGCGGCCGCGCAACATGGCCAGCGCGCGGTGAGAAGGCACTTTGGCAATCGACTCTTGGTGATCAAAGTAGTCTTTAAACTTGGCACCGGCGTCTTCCTGACCAGCAACCACGGTGGCGCGCAGCACCGCATATTGCTTCAGGTATTGGCGTAGCGTTTCAAGCAGGCTGGCATCTTCGGCAAGACGCTCCATCATGATCGCGCGGGCACCATCCAGCGCCGCTTTGGTATCGGCCACGCCTTTATCAGGGGCCACAAATGGTGCGGCGGTGGTCTCAGGTGTTTGGGATGGATCGTGCCATAGCGTATCAGCAAGAGGCTCCAGCCCTGCTTCGATGGCAATCTGCCCTTTAGTCCGGCGTTTCGGTTTGTAGGGAAGGTATAAATCTTCCAGTCGGTTTTTGCTCTCTGCGGCGACAATATCGCGGCGCAGCCCCTCGGTCAGCTTGCCTTGTTCGTCAATCGATTTGAGGATGGTGTCACGACGGGCGTCTAATTCGCGCAGATAGACCAAACGGGTCTCAAGGGTGCGTAACTGCGAATCGTCTAAACCTTGCGTGGCTTCTTTACGGTAGCGGGCGATAAAAGGGACAGTGTTTCCGTCGTCCAGCAGTGTCACCGCGGTGTTGACCTGGCCAGGCGCGACATTAAGCTCTTGGGCCAGGGTTTGGATAATCGATGTGTGCATGTGTTTCCTTTTCGTTCCCATCAAGGTCATCAAGATGAGTGATGCTCAGACTGAATCATTGCCTGGCTTGGGATAGGTGATAGTATTGATAAACCACTGTTTTTCGCCTTCCGGCGTTGACACCACGACGTCATCGTCGACCTCTTTTTTCAATAACGCGCGCGCCATGGGGGCATCAATCGAAATGTAGTCTTTGCGCTCATAAATTTCATCGGGACCGACAATGCGAAATTGCTTGGTGTCGCCGGCCTCGTTTTCAATCTCGACCCAGGCGCCAAAAAACACTCGGCCCTCTTGCTCGGGCGCATAATCGACAATGGTTAAGTCGTTCAGCCGCTTGCGCAGGTAGCGGACACGGCGGTCGATTTGCCGCAACAGCCGTTTATTATAGGTGTAGTCCGCGTTTTCTGAACGATCCCCTAAACTGGCGGCCCAGCTGACAATTTTGGTCACTTCTGGACGTCGCTCGTGCCACAGGTAATCGTGCTCGGTTTTGAGCGCATTAAACCCTTCACGGGTCACCAATTTGGTTTTCACGTTACCTCTCCTTTCACTAGCCAACTGGCGTCGTGCGATATAACCTTGTTCAGGAAAGTACAAGAAGCGAGTGAGCTTGTCGAGGCAACACTCGGTAACAATTTACCGTACAGTTCTGTGCGGACAAACACGCGGCCTGGCGCACAACTGTGGCAAAATTCAATCAGATGACGGTAATAGCTGCTTGATGATTAGGCAGCGAACAGCATTGAGGGCGAAGCATGCAAGAGAACTATAAAATTCTAGTCGTGGATGATGATATGCGTCTGCGTTCACTGCTAGAGCGCTACCTGACCGAGCAAGGGTTTCAGGTACGAAGTGTCGCCAATGCCGAACAAATGGATCGATTATTGGCGCGTGAAGCCTTTAATCTTATGGTGCTTGATTTAATGCTCCCTGGGGAAGATGGCCTGTCGATATGCCGCCGCTTGCGCCAAGCCAATAATCAATTGCCCATTTTAATGCTGACGGCGAAAGGGGATGAAATTGACCGAATTGTCGGTTTGGAGGTCGGAGCCGACGATTACTTACCTAAGCCGTTTAACCCACGAGAATTACTGGCTCGGGTGCGTGCGGTTTTACGCCGTCAAACAATAGAAGCGCCTGGCGCGCCGAGTGCTGACTCCACCACGGTCACCTTTGGTGAGTTTCGTCTTAATTTGGGCACGCGTGAGATGTTTCGTAATGACGAACCGATGACACTCACCTCGGGGGAATTTGCAGTGCTCAAAGCTTTAGTGACCAATGCGCGTGAGCCGCTTTCTCGGGACAAACTCATGAACATGGCGCGTGGCCGCGAGTACTCAGCGATGGAGCGCTCGATTGATGTACAAATCTCCCGTTTACGCCGTATGGTCGAGGAGGATCCAAGCAAACCGCGTTATATCCAAACGGTGTGGGGACTCGGCTACGTGTTTGTGCCTGATGGTGAGGTGTAGCGATGCGGATGTCACCGCGGACGAGCTTTGCGCGAACCTTATTGATTTTGGCTGGCTTATTAATTGCCAGCCAAGTTTTTTCTTACCTGACCATTGTTAATTATGCGTTGCTGCCGAGCTTGCAGCAGTTCAATAAGATTTTAGCCTTTGAAGTCCGCTTGATGCTGGAAGAAGACTGGTATCTGAAAGATGGTGAAGTCCTTCATCTGGGTGAGCCGGTGCGCCGACAATTGCTGGAACAAATTGGGGTAACCCTCCATGCGCCAAGCAGTGAGCGCGCAAGCGCGTTCCAAGATGCGATGGAGATTGACTACTTAAGCGAACATATTAGCGAAGAGCTCGGAACAAAGACCCAAGTGCGCCTGGTCAGTGGCGAAGAAAGCTATGTGTTATGGCTGAAGTTTGAGGCCATTGATGATTTTTTAATGCGGATCCCCTTATCGGAGCTGCATCAAGATGACTTTGCGCCGCTGTTTCAATATAGCTTGGTGATTGCGTTGTTGGTGATTGCCGGCGGCTGGTTGTTTATTAAGATGCAAAACCGACCCCTGGTTGCGTTGGAGCGGGCCGCGCTCGATGTCGCCGATGGTCGCTTTCCTGATCCCGTCCCACCCCGGGGGGCGTCAGAAATTCAGGCGGTGACCGTGGCCTTTAATAAAATGTCAGCAGGGATACGTAAACTCGAAGAAGATCGCGCCTTGTTAATGGCGGGCGTCAGCCATGATTTACGCACGCCACTCACGCGCATTCGACTGGCGACTGAAATGATGTCATCCGACGATGCGTATTTGGCCGATAGCATCACCGAAGACACGGAAGAGTGTAATGAGATCATTAATCAATTCATGGATTATTTACGCGCGGTGCAACAGCAAGATCCGGATCCCGTTGATTTATCCACCATCTGTCGCGATGTAGCCAACCATCAGCAGTCAATGGGCGTTGATATTGTCTTGGACTTAGAATCGCTGCACGGTGATTTATATGCCAACTCGGTGGCGCTAAAACGGGCGGTTACCAACCTCGTGGTTAATGCGGTGCGTTATGGCAATGGCTGGGTAAGGCTGCGGTGTGGTAGCAATGCCGACCATACGTATCAATGGGTGGAAGTGGAAGATAATGGCTCGGGCATTGATGCGAGTCTCGAAAATACCTTGTTCCAGCCGTTTACTCGCGGCGATACGGCGCGGGGTAGCGAAGGAACAGGGCTAGGGCTTGCAATCGTGAAACGGATTGTTGAACAGCTTCATGGCGATATTCGTTTATCATCTCGGACCGAAGGCGGGCTGCGGATCCAAATGACGTTCCCGGTCGGTAAATAGGCCGCGTTAAGCGGCCATTAGGCGTTGGAATAGTGGGTTTTATGTCCCAACCAGCGGCGAATGATGGCCTGTGCATGTTTGGGGTAGTGCTGGTGCAAATGACTGGCCAGCTTTTGTACCTCGGGGATCAGCGCTTGGTCGCGGACTAAATCGGCAATTTTAAACTCAGCCAAACCGGTCTGGCGGGTGCCCAATAACTCGCCTGGCCCACGGATATCGAGATCGCGTTGAGCAATGACAAAGCCGTCATTGCTGTCTCGCAGTACGCCCAAGCGCTGAGTGGCTGTTGTCGACAAAGGGGCATGATAAAGCAGCACACAATGGCTGGCGACGGATCCACGACCGACACGGCCACGTAGCTGGTGGAGTTGTGCCAGCCCGAGTCGTTCAGGGTTTTCGATAATCATTAGGCTGGCGTTAGGGACATCGACGCCCACTTCAATGACAGTGGTTGCCACCAATAACTGCACCTCGCCTTGCTTAAAGGCATCCATTACTGCGTGTTTTTCCGCCGCTTTCATTCGGCCATGAACCAGGCCAATGGTCAGATTCGGTAACGCTTCTTTGAGTGCCGTAGTCGTATCTTCAGCGGCTTGCGCCTCTAAAGCGTCAGACTCTTCAATTAATGTGCATACCCAATAGGCTTGCCGACCATCACTGCAGGCGGCGTTGACCCGGGCAATAATGTCATCACGGCGCGTGTCCGGCACCGCAACGGTTTGAATCGGCGTGCGTCCTGGTGGCAATTCATCAATCACCGAGGTTTCTAAGTCGGCATAGGCGGTCATCGCCAAGGTGCGTGGAATAGGCGTAGCGGTCATGATCAACTGATGTGGATGCGCGCCCTGTTGCTCGCCTTTTTCACGCAAGGCAAGCCGTTGGTGGACACCAAACCGGTGTTGCTCGTCGATGATCACCAACGCCAAGCTTTTAAATTGGACACTGGCTTGAAATAACGCATGAGTACCGACCACCATTTGCGCCTCGCCGTCGGCGATGTGTGCCAAGGTTTGTGTCCGTGCCTTGCCTTTTAATTTGCCGGCAAGCCAGCCGACTTGGATACCTAGCGGCTCTAGCCATTGGGCAAAATTGGTGGCGTGTTGCTCGGCCAATAGCTCGGTCGGTGCCATTAACGCAACCTGATGGCCTTGCTCGATAGCTTGTAAGGCGGCGAGTACGGCGACCAAGGTTTTACCGGCGCCGACATCACCTTGGACTAAGCGCATCATCGGGAATGGTTTGGCTAAATCGGCACTGATCTCGCTAACCACTCGTGATTGTGCCCCTGTGGGAGAGAAGGGCAAATTGTCTAACAGGCGTTGTCCGAGCGAGTGACTCGGGGCGAGGGCGACCCCTTTCACTTGCTGTGCGTGATGACGAACTGACAGCATCGACAGGTGCTGGGCAAGGAGCTCTTCAATGATTAAGCGTCGCTGGGCGGGATGTTGGCCCGTTAATAAATCATCCAGTACCGTCTCTGGCGGAGGGCGGTGCAATAGGTGTAAGGCGTCACGCAAAGACAGCTGTCGATCGTACAAGCCTTCAGGGAGTAATTCTTCGACACCGCTTTTATCTAATAAAGCTAGCGCTTGGTCGGTGAGCTGACGTAGCGTTGCTTGGCGCAGCCCCTCGGTGGTCGGGTAGACCGGCGTCAGCGTTTCTTCCATCACCAACTCGGAGGGCTCGGAAAAGACTTGATACTCGGGGTGAATGATTTCTAGCCCGTGTTTGCCCCGTTTAAGTTCGCCATAGGCTTTCACCTGTTTGCCGACCGCCAAGCTATTTTTCATCGCGGCATTAAAATTGAAAAAGCGTAGCGTTAACGCGCCGCTGCCATCTTGCACCCGAACCGTGAGCATCCGGCGGCGGCCAAACACGGTGTCATTATGGGTGATTTCACCTTCGATGGTGGCATGCTGACCAGGCAATAGACTGGCAACCGGCCACACTCGGGTGCGATCTTCATAGCGATACGGCAGATGAAACAACACGTCCTGCACCGTATGCAGGCCGATTTTAGCCAGCTTTTCAGCCATTTTACTGCCGACACCCTTAAAGGTATCGACGGTTACTGCGCTAAGCATGGAAGATTGCATCCGTTTCTTTATCCGTCAGGTTGAGCTTGCTAAGCGATTAACGCGCGTGTTTTGCCGCCTGCATGCTCGCCCACCATGTTTCGTCAGCAATAATTTGCCCATTGTCATCGAGTGGCGGATAAGGCAGCCCCTTTTGCTTGGCCACGCGGGCGAGCACCGGATGACCGCGCTCAAACAGGATGTGATGCACTTCATCGTCGGGCAAGCGTGTCTTCGCCAACTGGTACATGCCTGCCGCTTGGCGTTGGCGTTGCGCTTCGTACAAAATCAAGGCGCTAGCCACTGACACGTTCAGCGACTGTACCATACCCACCATTGGAATGAGGATGTCTTGATCGGCTTTATCGAGCGCTTCGCGACTGATGCCATGTTTTTCTTGGCCGAGGATAATGGCGGTTGGTCGGGTGTAATCAACCTCACGAAAGTCGATGGCCGTTTCCGATAGGTTAGTGACCAATACTTGCATGCCTTGCGCTTGCATGGCCTCAAAAGCATCCGCGGTCGTGTTATGGGTGACCACGTCAATCCAATTGCGTGAACCGGCAGATGTACCGCCTAAGGTCCGCATTTTGGTGCCTTCTGGCCATACCGCATGCATACGATGAATGCCCACCGCATCGGCAGTACGAATGATGGCAGAAATGTTATTGGGCTTGTGGACTTGCTCCATACACACAGTGAGATCAGGCTGGCGCTTTGCCAGCACCTGATGAATGCGTTCAAAGCGTTCAGGTGTCATGATTCAATTCCGTAAATGACAGACGAAAGACAAACGCGCCCACCAAAAGGGTGGGCGACAGACAATAATAATGTATCGCGACGATCAGTTCTTTTGGCGGCTGACCTTCACCACATTGGGCATCACCCGCAGGCGGCGCATAATGTTGGCGAGGTGCACCCGATCTTTGGTCGTTAATCGAACAAAGATAGTGTACAAGCGACCATCACGTTCTTCAGTGGAGAGCCCTTGGATATTGGAGCCCGTTGAGGCAATGGTGTTGGTTAAATCGGCCAACGCGCCTTGATGGTTTTGCATATCGACTCTGACGCGGGTACTGAACTCTTGCTCAAAATCATCCGCCCATTCCACCGGCATATACTTATCCGGCTCTTGGCGATGGCCGCGAATATTGGCACAGGTTTCACGGTGAATCACCAACCCCTTGCCGGGACTAACATGGGCAATGATAGGATCGCCTGGAATGGGGCGACAACAGTTGGCATAGGTCACTAGAATGCCATCGGCACCGCGAATCGGCATTTTACCTTCGGTAGGCGCGGCCGGGTCTTGATTCAGTAAGCGACGTGCTATCACCACGCTCATGAGTTCACCTAAACCAATCGAGGCGAGTAAGTCGTCGCTGGTTTTGAGCTTGAGATCGCTTAACACGGTATCGACTCGCGCGGCGTCGATGTCCGGCAAGTTTTGTTCCCCAAGCGCATGATTGAGTAAGCGGCGGCCTAAGGTCACCGACTCCTCCCGACGCATGGTTTTCAGTACCTGACGAATCTTGGTACGCGCCCGTGCCGTGACCACATAGTTAAGCCAAGCGGCATTGGGGCGCGCGCCTGGCGCAGTGATGATCTCGACGGTCTGGCCGTTTTTTAACGGCTGACTGAGCGGATAGGGCTGACGATTAACTCGCGCACCGACACAGGTATTGCCGACATCCGTATGCACTGCATAGGCAAAATCGACCGCGGTCGCATCGACCGGCAGCTCGACAATTCGCCCTTTCGGCGTAAAGACGTAAAGCTCATCGGGGAAAAGGTCTGACTTAACGCTTTCGATGAACTCAAAGGAGCTCCCGGCACTTTGTTGCAGCTCGATAATGTTTTGCATCCATCGTTGCGCCCGTTTTTGCGCGGTGGTCCCTGATGGACGATCGGAGCCGTTTTTATAAGCCCAGTGCGCCGCGACCCCTTTATCCGCCATTTGATCCATATCTTCGGTACGAATCTGCACTTCAACCGGGACACCGTGGGGGCCGATCATCGACGTATGCAGTGATTGATAGCCGTTCGCTTTGGGAACGGCGATATAATCTTTGACGCGGCTAGGGCGAGGCTTATAGAGGCTGTGCATTTGCCCCAGCACCCGATAACAGGTATCGAGATCGCGCACGATCACCCGAAATGCATACAAATCCATGATGGTATGGAAACGCTGCTCTTTGTTTCTCATCTTGTTGTAGATGGAATAGAGATTTTTTTCTCGGCCCAGTACACGGGCCTCAATGCCGGCATCTTCAAGCCGCCCTTCGATTTCCGCATGGATTTTTTGAATCATCTCTTTGCGGTTTCCCCGAGCTTGCGCAATCACTTTTTTGAGCACGCGATAGCGATTGGGGTAGAGGGCTTCAAAGCCCAGCTCTTCGAGCTCGACTTTTATATTATGGATACCTAAACGATGAGCGAGTGGGGCAAAAATCTCTAGGGTTTCGCGGGCAATACGACGCTTTTTATCCGGACGTAGGGCGCCGAGTGTGCGCATGTTATGAGTACGATCGCCGAGTTTGATCAAAATAACGCGAATGTCATGCGCCATGGCCATGACCATTTTGCGAAAGTTCTCGGCTTGGGCTTCTTTGCGATCACGGAATTTGAGCTTGTCGAGCTTAGATACGCCGTCAACCAGCTCAGCCACCACATCACCAAAGCGCTGCTGCAGATCGTCTTTGGTCACCTCGGTGTCTTCAATGACATCGTGCAATAACGCCGCCATGAGGGTTTCACAATCCAAACGCATTTCTGCCAGGATCCGTGCTACCGCAATGGGGTGAATGATGTAAGGTTCGCCCGTTGAACGAGTCTGCCCGTCATGGGCATCCCGTGCTACTAGGTAAGCTTGCCGGAGCGCTTCAAGCTGTGACTCCGGCAAATATTGACTAGCAACTTCTTTCAGGCTATCAAATAGATACAAACGGCCTGTCCCTGATAAATGACGCGTTTAACGTTGACCAGAAATGGTGCTAACCGCTGCCATTTCGGCGGCTTCTTGCTCTTGCTTCTCTTGACGCTCGCGGGCGTCGAGTACTTCTTTGTTAATCAGTCCTTCTTCTACTTCGCGTAGAGAGAGCACAGTGTACTTGTCGTTTTCTTCTGCGACTAAGGCGTCTTTACCACCGGTTTGCATTTGGCGGGCGCGGCGAGCCGCAACCAGAACGAGATCGAAACGGTTACCAATTTTTTCAACGGCGTCTTGAACAGTTACGCGTGCCATGAAGGACTCCAGCTATGTAATAAACAGGTCATTAAAAATGACCGAAAAGTATACAAAAGGCCGCGACCTATTGCTAGCTTTGTGCTGCAATGCGGCCACGTCTCAATATTTGGGTTAGTCGGCCAGCAGGTCGTCGATCATTGTATGATATTTGCTGGCTTGCTTGGTTTGCCCCATCCGCTCTGCGCGGACGATGGCCTTAATATCCATTAATGCGACGTCAAAGTCATCATTAATAATCAGGTAATCATAATCAGCATAGTGAGAGATTTCCGAACGTGCCTCTTGCATGCGTGTGGCAATGACCTCATCACTGTCTTGGCCACGCGTTGTCAAGCGTCGTTCCAGCTCTTCACGGCTTGGCGGCAAAATAAAAATACTCTTACTTGCGGGCATTTGCTGACGAATTTGCTCGGCACCTTGCCAATCGATATCAAGAAAAATATCGACGCCATTGTTAAGCATTTTTTCAATCCAGACCCTGGACGTGCCGTAATAATTGCCGAATACCTCTGCATGCTCTAAAAAAGCACCTTGGTCGATTAAGGCCTTAAATGCTTCTACCTCAACAAAGTGATAATGCACGCCATCTTCTTCTCCCGGGCGCATGGCGCGGGTGGTGTGCGATACCGACACTTTCATGTCATAGCGAGGATTATCATTCAGTAGCGCTGAAATCAGGCTAGATTTGCCCGCGCCACTCGGGGCGGAAACAATGTAAAGCGTACCTTGGCTCATGGATTGATCACTTTCACTGGCTGATGCCCATCCGCAGTATAGCGTATGCGTATGGGAGTCGATCGACGAATAGATGTTTGTCTCCCGTGGGAGGCGCGCAGGGTAGCACGAACTCATTTGGATTTGAACGGGATCGCGGTGAAAGCGATCATTAGGATGGCTTACTATGACGCATAGCGGTTGTGGGTTTACAAAGGTTCACTGTTCGATGTGGAGCTGGTAGGGTAGCGCGCAGTTATCCAAGAAGATGCATAGCACGCGCTGGGGGTTGATTTTTGATTAGCCGCCCGCAACTGTGTTGTGTGCAATTCACGCCCTTTAGGGCCTCAAACAGCGAGAAGATATCACTAAAAAACGAACGACATGAAGGAGGTGTCAATAATGGAAGGTACTCCCGATTTGTATCCCTCACGCGTCAATGGAAAAGAAACCCTCTCCCCACGTCTAGACCCTGTTGTGTACGGCAGTGCGCAGCCAGAGGTACCGCATAGCTTAAGCCAGCACGAGCTGGATACGTTCGAGCGCCAGGGCTTTCTGGTTATGAAGGATTACATGCCGGAAATGGTGGCACCGCTTAAGCGTGAAATAACCCGTTTGCGCGATGATATGGCCGGCTATGAAGAGCTATATACCGAGCCGGATAGTGATGAGCTGCGTACTATTTTTAAACCTTTTGCCTACAGTGATTTGATTGATCGCTTCTCACGCGATCCGCGCATTTTCAATAAAGTGCGGCAAATTTTGGGTTCGGACGCATATTTGATGCAATCGCGCGTCAATATTAAGCCTGCGTTTAAAGGCAAGTCGTTTCCTTGGCATTCTGACTTCGAGACTTGGCACGTTGAGGATGGAATGCCACGGATGCGAGCCGTGACCGTATGGCTGATGTTAACCGACAACACCGAGCACAATGGGCCTTTGTATGTAATCCCCGGCTCGCACCATCACTATGCGTCTTGTGAAGGCAACACCGGCGAGAAGAACTATCAGCAATCGCTGAAAAAACAAATGCTGGGGGTGCCCAAGCCAGAGACCATGGAGGCATTGTTAGAAGACAATGGCATTGCCTCTGTAACGGGACAAGCCGGTACCTTGGTGTTCCATGATTGTAACTTGATGCATGGCTCACCCGATAATATCGCCAACGACCCACGTTCGATTTTAATGTTCGTCTACAATAGTGTGGAAAACAAAACGGTGAAGCCCTTTAGTGGGTTGCCACCGCGCCCCCACTATTTATCTAACCCCGATCAACGCCCCCTGCAGGCAGTAGAGTCACTCTGGCCGCTGGCTTCCTAACCGTGTTGACGCCCACCTCTTTGAGGGCGTTTTTATTTTTTCGCTTTAAATCAGGGTTTTGCTATGCTGTCTCGATAATTGAACAAGCGTTTAATTATCTCGCCAACTTCAACGACATTAAGGAGTTTCCGTTGAACACATCATTAAAAGCGACCCTGAGCGTGACAGCTACTGCCCTGAATGTGGCCAGTGCCGTATCCTTCTCTTCTTTTGCCCAAGCCAGTGACACTGCGCTAAGCGAACAACTTGGCATGGCCGATCACGCGGTCATTGCCCACCGTGGTGATTCCTACAACGCGCCAGAATCCACGTTGCCAGCCTATCAGCTTGCCTGTGAAGTGGGCGCGGATTACCTCGAGCTGGACCTGCAGCGCACAAAAGATGGCAAACTGATCGCCGTGCATGACGATAACCTCAAGCGCAACACCAATATTGAGACAGTCTATCCTGAGCGTGCCAGTGATCCGGTTAACACCTTTACGTGGGCAGAGCTGGAAAAACTGGATGCCGGTAGCTGGTATAACCAAGCCTATCCCGAACGCGCACGCGAAAGCTTTCGTGGCTTGAAGTTGGTGACACTTGACCAGGTCCGAGAAATCGCCGAAGGCTGCGCCCATCAGCCAGGACTTTACATCGAGACCAAGGTGCCTGAATTCTTCCCTGGCATTGAAGAGGATTTGAAACAAGATTTAACCCAACACGGTTGGCTAGATAAGGACGCCAAGGGCAAAGTGATCCTGCAAACCTTCAATAAATCGAGCCTTGAAGCACTGCAAGATGTGATGCCGAATGTGCCAAAAATCTTGCTACTATGGGCAGGTGATGGCTATATTCCGACCAAAGATAGCGCACCGAAAGCGGATGACGAATCTTACGCCCAGTACTACGCGCGTCAGGAAGTAGCCTCGAAAGCGGACTACGCAGAGTGGCTCGATTACGCCAAACAAAACGGTGCCATCGGTGTAGGGCCTTCAGGTACCCAAGCCAACTTCGATGATGCCTGGTCAAGCCAATTTAGCTATATGGATCTGGCGAAGACCTGGATGGTGGACATGAGCCATGAAAAAGGCTTGCTGATGCACATGTACACTCTGGATGATCGCGAGGATATGATTCGCTACCGTGATCGCGGTGTGGATGGCTTCTTTACCAATCGTCCGAATATGGCGGTGAAAACGTTAACGGATAGCGACGGTAAAGACATTGAGGCAACCTTAACGCAACTGGGTTATTAACCCCGCGCGTTAATTGTATTTACCCTTTGAGCCCGCCTGTTATTAGCGGGCTTTTTCGTTGGGGGCAAACGCTAGATAGGGTTCGGTTCGGCTTATTTCGCTAAACAGACCCTCCGCGCCATGGATGGCGCGGCGGAGCCTCCAGGGATGGATTGACGGCGTGTCTGTGTGCGAACTGAGCCGGTGCCCCAAGGTTAACGTTTTGGCTATCTACTCGCTCGCCATGAGTTTAGCCAGCGTACGTCGGTACATGGCATAAGCCACCGCGCCCGCAAGTAGGTTACCGATTAAGGCACCGGCAAATAGGCCAAACAGCTCGCCAATTTGTGCCCCTAACCAAAGGCAGGGCAGGAAAAACGCAAATAGGCGGAGCGCAGAAATGGTTAGGGCGGTGTATGAGCGGCCTAATGCATTGGTAATTGACACCATCAACATACACACCCCCAGCGCGCCCAGGCTAAAGGGTACTAGCGTAAGATGAGTGTGCAAGATATCGGTAACTTGCTGATCGCTGGTCATCAAGTCGGCGAGGGGAGCGGCGGCAAGCCAAGTGACCACGGCGATCAGCAATTGAAAGCCGAGAATAAACTGACACGCTAACTTGACCAAATGGCGCACTTCGGTCAAATCGCCTTTACCCAGCAAACGACCCACCATAGGTGGCATCGACATGGTTAATGCCAGTACCGAGACAATCGCGAAAAACTCAAACCGCGAGCCCAGTGCCCAGGCGGCGACTGCCGCTGAGCCAAAACTCGCAAGTAACTTGGTCGCCAGCATCGATGAGACGGGTGGTAGCAGCTGACTAATCATCGCTGGCCCCATAATGTGACCAATCGATCCTATACTTTGCTTAACGTTGACGTCATGCCAGTCAAAAGAAACCCAACCTTTGCCGAGTACGCGAGGGGCGACAATGGCAATGCCAGCGCCAAAAGCAATCAGAGTGGCCACCGCTGCGCCATTGATGCCCCAATCGAGCCAAAAAATAAAGATAGGATCGAGGATAAGGTTTAATAAGCTGGTAACCACCATCATGGAGCCGGGCAACACTGTGTTGCCATTAGCGCGAGCCAAGCTATAGAAGAAGTAAAGCACCGCCCCTGTCCAGGCACTGACGAGCCAAATTTGCCAATAAGTATCAATCACCGGGAACACCTTGTCCGGCGCATCGAGTAACAGCAAGATCGGATGGCGCAAGGCATAGAGCAAGCCGGCAAACAATGCCACGCCTGTGGTGCCAATAAATAAAATCAGACCGCCTAATTGCTTGGCATAGCGACACTGATCGGCGCCGAGCGCGCGCGAGATCACCGCTGTGGTCGCAATGCCGAGGCCAACTTGCAACCCGATAATGATCATCTGAATCGGCAAGGTGAAACCTTGTGCGGCGAGCGGGAGTACACCCAATTGACCAATGAAGGCACTATCGACCAACTGAAAGCTCATCAGTGACAGCACACCAAACAGCATCGGTAGGGTGGTAGAGAAGAGGCGCTTGGCGCGAGAAACGGATTCCATCAGGCACTCTTTACATTAATAGGGTGAAAAAAGCCGAGCATTGGCATGCTCGGCATAGTCGCACCAATTGTAGAGGAATGCTAAAAATTACCAACCCCTAATAAATACGGTTATTCAGTGTCAGCGAGCCTGACCCTAGCGATGCGATGGACGTTCAGGGGGGCGACTGCACACAATCATTGGAGTTAGTGACTCATGCTGGTAGCTATGGTTTTTAGTGAAACAAGTCACTATCTCTATTGCACTGATCCTGATGAATGAATATGAGATTGAGGGGGGAGCGGGAGGATGGCTGTCTGCTTATCAATGCAGGCGCTGTGGTGGATTATCGGTGCGTGCGATCACGAGAAGACACAAGGTTTCGGTGAAATGTCAGTTTTATTGCATTTTAAACCAAACCTTTTTGACTATTGATTGAAATATTTATTGCTTTTAGTGATAAGAAAGCTAGCACAACGCAGTATAAAAATAGCATGGCTTTCGCTGTTTTGTAGCAAAAAAATCACTTCTGACAGGCTGTTATCGTTGATCGTGACTAAAAATCGAGATAAATATAGGCCACATTATGTAAGTGTGTAATACGTATTGTTGCTTTCAGTGCTTAGGATGGCCAAGAGAGCACAACGGCAGGATCAATGACCTGCAAAAATATCAGACAGTTAACAGGGAGTAGTGGACTATGCTGTCGTACTTTTTACGCCGGTTACTGTTGGTGATCCCGACATTTCTCGGCATTACCATTTTGATCTTTGGTATCACCCGTCTTGTGCCGGGTGGGCCGGTCGAGCGAATGATGACGCAAATGCAGGCACAAGCCGATGGCGGCTCGAGCTTGCAACGTGCTGGTGACAGCTCGGCGTTATCGGACGATCAGATTGCCGAACTTAAGGCATTTTACGGCCTCGATAAACCTGTGCTAGAAGCCTATGTCGATTGGCTCGGTAAACTTGCCAACTTCGATTTGGGTGAATCAACCCGCTACTACGAGCCGGTCACCGACATGATCGCCGAGCGTCTGCCCGTCTCGTTGTTTTACGGCGGAATGACCTTCTTCATCAGTTATTTTATCTCTCTTCCGCTTGGCTATTACAAAGCCCTCAAGCACGGCTCGGTGTTTGATTCGTCCTCCTCAGTACTTATCTTTATTGGTTTTGCCCTGCCGGGTTATGTGGTGGGGGTCTTGCTGATCACCCTATTTAGTTATCACCTCGAATGGTTCCCGATGGGCGGCTTTGTTGGCGATGCCTACTATGACGCGACCAGTTTTTGGGAACGCGCCAAAGATGTGATGTGGCATGCGGTACTGCCGCTGATTTGTTATCTGATTGGGGATTTTGCCACCCTGACCATGACGATGAAAAACAACCTGATGGAAAACCTCTCCGCGGATTATATCCGCACCGCCATTGCCAAAGGGTTACCGTTTCGTTCGGCGGTACGCAAGCACGCGCTGCGCAATAGCTTGATCCCGATTGCTAGTCACTTTGGTAATTCCTTGCTGTTCTTTATGACGGGGGCGTTTTTGATTGAAGTCATTTTCAACATCAACGGCATCGGCTTACTTGGCTATGAATCGATTATGGAGCGTGACTATCCGGTGGTGATGGGGATTGTTGCCATCAATGCGCTATTACTGCTGGCGGGCAATATCATCTCTGATATCTGTGTTGCCTTGATTGACCCTCGCGTGAAGTTTGGATCTTGATATGTTGACGATGAGCCCTTTAACTCAAAAGAAAATCCGCAGTTTTAAGCAAATTAAACGTGGTTACTGGTCGTTTATGATCTTGACCACCATGTTGGTGCTGTCGCTATTTGCCGAGCTATTGATCAACAGTAAAGCGTTAATGGTCAAATACAACGGCGAGTATTACTTCCCGGTACTGAGTGATGTGTATTTGGCGAGTGATTTTGGTCAAGTGGGCACCAGCGAAGCCAACTATCGTCAACTCGCCAAAGCCTTTGAGGCACAAAGTGGCGACAATTATGTAGTCATGCCTCTGGTGCCGTGGAACCCGCTTGAGCAAGACTTTAGTGGCGACTTTCCGCCCACGGCGCCAAGTGCCGCAGACAAGCATTACCTTGGCACCGATGAGATTGGTCGCGATATCCTCGCTCGCTTGGTGTACGGATTTCGTATTGCCATGGGCTTTGCGTTACTCACCATGGCTGCGTCTTATGCGATTGGTACCGCGGTGGGCTGTGCGATGGGTTTTTGGGGCGGTAAGTTTGATTTGTTTTTCCAACGCTTTATCGAGGTTTGGTCGATGGTGCCGTTTTTGTACGTGATCATGATTCTAGTCTCGATTCTCCAACCCACGTTTGCCCTGTTTGTGGGGATTAACGTGCTATTCGGCTGGATGGCGATTACCTGGTATATGCGCACCATGACGTACAAAGAATCGTCGCGTGATTATGTGATGGCGGCGCGTGCATTGGGTGCCTCTACTAGCCGGATCCTGTTTCGCCATATTTTGCCCAACACCATGGTGATGATTGTGACCTTGGCGCCCTTTACCATCGCCCTCAATATTACCGCGTTAACGGCGCTGGATTATCTCGGTTTGGGGCTGATGCCACCGACGCCAAGTTGGGGCGAGCTGTTACAGCAAGGTAAATCAAATCTGGATGCGCCATGGATTGTTGCCTCTGTGGTGTCGTCTCTGGTGTTGGTGTTGGTGATGGTGACCTTTATTGGGGAAGCGGTCCGAGCCGCGTTTGATCCGAAAAAGTTCACCCGTTATGACTGATTTTAAATACAACCAGCAATTTTTAAATATAACAAGCAATGTGTGCATCAAGATAAGGACATCACGATGAAAAAACTGATCTTTGCTACCTCCGTTTCCCTGTTTAGCCTCAGCGGCTGGGCGGCGGAATTGCCTGAAAATCTCAATTGGCAAACTAACTGGGATGCCCCCAAAATAGGGTCTCCCGACGCCAAGCGCGGGGGTACACTGCGTACCCATTTGCAGAGTTTTCCGCAGACATTACGCACTGTGGGGCCGGATTCAAACTCAGGCCTGCGCAGTTACTTTCTTGATGAAATGCCCTCACTGGTAAAGCGCCACCCAGATACACTGGAATGGATTCCGGACTTGGCCAACGAGTGGGCCTATGGCGACGATAACAAAACCATCTATTTTAAGCTCAACCCTGAGGCGACCTGGTCAGATGGCGAGCCAATGACCGCCGATGATTTTGTGTTTATGATGCAGTTTTATCGCTCTAAAGACATTGTTGCCCCTTGGTATAACGACTATTACACCAACACCATTGGTAGCGTGGAGAAAATTGACGCCCATACTGTGGCCATATCGAGTGCAGTAGAGAAAAACCAAGAAGAATTAATGTATACCTTAGGAAGCTTAATTCCGCGCCCTGCGCATTTTTACGCTAATCCGCGCAAAGATGAAAACCAAGACGGCATTGCTGACGACTATGTGCGCCGCTATAACTTTAAAGCCGAGCCCACCATGGGGCCCTATGAGCTGGGCCGTGTGCAAAAAGGACGCCGACTTACCTTTAATCATGTCGACGATTGGTGGGGTTATACCAACCCCTATTACCAAAATCGCTACAATGTTGAGCGTATTCGAATGCGCGTGATCCGCGATAACGACATTGCCATGAAGCATTTTGAAAAGGGCAATTTGGATGTGTTCGATTTGGTTCTTCCAGATATCTGGCATGAAAAAACCCAATCTGAACCTTATAAAAAAGGCTATATCACCAAGTTCTGGGGGTATAACGAAGTGCCGGTTGGCGCGGGCGGTTTGTGGATGAACTCGGCCATGCCAATGCTGGATGATATCAATGTACGCAAAGGGATTCTCTATGCCACCGATTTTGACGGCATGATTGAAAAAATCACCCGTGGCGATTACTCGCGTAAACCGCATGCAATGGGCTTTGGTCATGGTGAATACGACAATGATGGTGCAACACCGCCAGCGTTTGATCCTAAAAAAGCGATCAGCCATTTCGAACAAGCCGGCTTTGACCAGGTTGGCGCCGATGGTATTCGCGTCAATGACAAAGGCGAGCGTTTAAGCTTCGCGATTACTTATGGGTATCAGCAGCACACACCACGCATTGCTTACTTAAAAGAGCAGGCTAAGCAAGCAGGGCTGGAATTTACTATTAACTTGGTCGATGGCTCATCGGCGTTTAAATACGTACTCGAGAAAAAGCATCAGTTGGCCTTTCTTAATATGGGTACCTCGGAAATTCCGGCCTATTGGGAGTACTTCCACTCGGATAACGCTAATAAAACGCAAACCAATAACCACACCAATTACAGCTCCCCGGCGCTGGATAAGCTGATCATGGCGTACAAGACCGAATTCGATATGGCGAAGAAATACCAGCTGTCGCACCAGATCCGCGCTAAGATCTCAGAAGCCAGTGTGATTGTACCGGGGTACATGGTGCCGTATGTGCGTCAAGGTTTTTGGCGTTATGTACAAATCCCAGATAACGCGATGACCAAGCGCACCGAAAACATGGTCACCAGCGGCCGCGTGATGGGCTTTGGCACCTTCTGGATTGATGAAGCGATGAAAGACGCTACCGAAGAGGCCATGGACGACGATAAAGCCTTTGAGCCGGTGACCATCATTGATGACAGATACAAGCTGTAGAGGCGCTTATGACCCAGGATGTCATTCTTTCGGTTAAGGATTTGACCGTTAATTTTACCACTGACGATGGCCCCCGTGAGGTACTTCACGGGGTGAGCTTTGAAGTAAAAGCCGGGCGCACGCTCGGCTTGGTGGGAGAGTCGGGCAGTGGCAAAAGTGTTACTGCGATGTCAATTATGGGCTTGCTGCCTAAACCCTATGGGCAAGTGACCGGCGGCGAGATTCTGTATCGCGGGACTGACTTGGTCACTCTGCCCGCCAAAGAGCGCTATGCGATGCGTGGCAATCGGATCTCTATTATTTTTCAAGACCCGATGACGGCGCTGAATCCGGTGCATACCGTGGGTCGGCAAATCAATGAAGTCTTGATGCTACACCGCCCAGAGCTGGATAAAAAAGCGCGCGCGGCATGTGCGCTCGACATGCTGGCCAAGGTGAAAATCCCGATGCCAGAAAAGCGATTGAACGAGTACCCGCATAACCTGTCCGGGGGGATGCGTCAACGGGTCATGATTGCCATGGCACTGGCCTGTAAGCCCGATATCTTGATATGTGATGAGCCAACCACCGCCCTAGATGTGACGGTGCAGGCCTCGATTTTGGACTTGATTAACGAGCTGCAAGAAGAAACCGGCATGGCGGTGATTTTTATCACCCACGATCTGGGCGTGGTCGCCGAGGTGTGTGACGACGTGGCAGTGATGTACGATGGCCAAATTCGCGAACGGGCCGATATTTTTACTTTATTTGACAACCCCGCCCATCCGTATACCAAGCGTTTGCTGGGGTTAATGCCGGGGCGTACTCACCAACCCAAGCAGATGATTGATATTCGCCCGTTGGAAGACTTTGATGCAGCGCCATCATCGACATAGTTGCAGGAGAACGCGATGAGCAAGGAAGTCCTCAGAGTAGAAAATCTGAAGCAGTATTTTGTCTCCGGCAAAGGCCTGCTTCGTCAAGGCTACACCATTAAAGCCGTCGATGGCGTATCGTTGTCGGTGTCCCAAGGTGAAACACTTGGTCTGGTGGGGGAGTCGGGGTGTGGCAAAAGTACCCTGGGTCGTACCATTCTCAAGTTGTTTGAACCCACCGAGGGTAAGATCTTCTTTGAAGGTAAAGACATCACCCCGTTGTCGCCACGTCAGATGCGGCCACTGCGTAAAGACATGCAGATTGTCTTTCAAGACCCGCTCGAGTCGCTCAACCAGCGTCATACCATCGGCGGGATCTTAGAAGAGCCCTTTATTATTCACAATGTTGGTACCGCGAAAGAGCGTCGCCAATGGGTGCTTGAGCTGTTGGATAAAGTCGGCTTGCCCCACGATGCGGTAAACCGCTACCCGCATGAGTTTTCGGGCGGTCAGCGGCAGCGGATTGGTATTGCGCGGGCGATCGCCCTCAAACCGAAACTGCTGATTTGTGACGAGTCGGTCTCCGCTTTGGATGTGTCGGTGCAGGCACAAATTCTTAATCTGTTGTTGAAACTCCAGCAAGAGATGAACTTGGCGATGATTTTTATCTCGCACGACTTATCGGTGGTCCGTCATATCTCCGATAAGGTGGCAGTGATGTACTTTGGTCATGTGGTGGAAGAAGGGCCGACCGAAACCGTCTACCATCAGCCGCAGCACGAGTACACCCAAACGCTACTCTCTGCCATTCCGATCACCCATCCTAAATACCGCAAACACAAGCGCCGCGCTGAGCAACCGGTGGCCGAAAAAAAGCCTGAAGCGGTGAGTTAAGTACACGCCCAGGCCCCTCTGGTAAAAATGAGGTAACCCCCAGTAGTTGGATATCCAACATCGGGGGTGCTTCATCAGCAAAAGCTTGAGCTGACTGGGCAAATTTCCTTTCGCCAATTGCTGTTGCTTTGGCAGACTCTAGACTCATTGGATAGGCTTTATCAGCTCACCCAGCCGCATAAAGAGCGCGTCACTGCGCCCTCGAGTATTGATGAGGTACTGAGCGCATCACAGCGTCGATCAGCTTACTCAAGAAGTGATGGTTGCTTTTCCTGATGTGTTAAAGGCGTTCCCAACGGACGATTACGCCCCGCCGGAAGCGTTGTTAAGCGGACTTATCGAAACGCGATTTATTGAGCGCTTTTTGCAGTTTTGGGGATTTGTGACGATGGATCCAAGGCGTTTTATAAACGGCGAACCCATTGCGCTCACCGCTCAGACTCAGCCGCTGTTAGAACAAACCTTTCAATTCCACATTAACGGATAGCAGGGCATCGTGAGCGAATATCAATACTATAAATTTGAGCGCTTAGATGGGTATTTAGACAGCACCGCGCGCCAAGCACTCAGAGCCATTTCACGCCGAGCCGATATCACGGCAACGTCTTTCCAGGTGGTTTACAACTTTAGCGATCTAAAGGCTAAGGCATATGAGATCATGCTAAAGCACTTCGATATCGGTTTTTACTATGCCAACTGGGGCTCGGTTGATGCCTACATCAAACTACCTGCCGGGACCATACCCGATGCCATGCTTGGGTTATCGAACGATGGTTTTAAGGTTCGTCAAACCGATGAGTGGCAATTGCTCACTTTCTCTATCGAAGAGTATGGTGCGTATTTTGATGATGAAGATGCTGACGATTTTTTCCAGCATTTACCCGGTTTACGCAATCAGTTAATCCAAGGTGACTGGCGGCTTATGTACTTAGCGTGGCTCAAAGCGGTAGATGACGATGATGAGCTTGACGCGATACCGTTAATCCAATTCGATTTTGAGCGCCTTAGCGAAGGATTACAGGCTTTTGCTGCGCTGTATGCGATTCCCTTACCTTGGGTTAAAGCGCTTATGATGGTGCTGAATGAACAGCCCAGTCACCCAGCCAAACACACCCAGTTGCAGTTTGAAGATTGGCTCAAAACGCTCACGGAAGCGGAGAAAAACACACTATTACGCACGTTGTTTGAGCAAGGCCAATTAACTCGTCACCAAGCCGTAGCGCTGACGCGAAAAGAACCAGCCAACAAAGACGAAACTTATCAGTATTGGTTAAACCCCGACCTCGTGGCTCCCTATATTGCAACCGCACAACGACAGTTTGAGCAACAACAAGCCGAGGCACTTGCAAAAAAACTAGCCATTGAAAAAGCAGAAAAAGAACAAGCCTTAATAGATCTCTACAACCAGCGTGATCACTACTGGCAGCAAGCGCACGAGCAAGCGGATCGCACTTGCCCCACTGGCTATGATGCGGCATCACGCTATTTACATCAGCTCTTTGAGGCCTATCAGCTTCACGATAATTCTGCGTCCTTTGATCAGCGGTTTAAGCGCTTTATAGCAGCTAATAGCCGTCGTAAAGCATTATTAAATCGCTTGAGTGGTTTGCTTAAATGATTGGGTCCACCCCAGGCAGACCCAGTGTTGTTAGCAAAAAATATCGTTGAGTTTTGATTGGTTGAAAGCCTTTATGCCCGCCTTTAGGTCTACACATTGTTACCTGTGAAGTAATGTTGTGTAGACTATTATCTTGTACAAGCTTTGTGGTAGGTCTACACTAAGTGAGTTATTTGGTGATTTAGTGTAGACCTATGGCAAAGTCTGATGAGCTACTAAACGTATTCGCAAAAGCGGTTCGCGCTGGCGGAGGCGTTCACAGTGCAACTGAGCTTGCTTTTATGTTGGGTGTGCCCTGTGACCCTGCTTTTAGAAAAATCCTCGCAGATAGCGTAAAGAAAGGCTTGCTAAGACGAGTGGTGAAAGGTTTCTATGAAAGTATGATTACCCCCCCTGAGCCTGAGACAGCTATTTATAAAATCATCAAAAAGTTACGTAGTGGGGTATTGAATTACATCAGCTTAGAAAGCCAGCTCAGTCATACCGGCGATATTTCGCAAATTGTGATGGGCAGGACCACGGTAGTGACTAAAGGTCGAAGTGGTTGTTTTGATACGCCTTATGGCGTGATCGAATTTACCCATACTAAAAGGCCAGTCGAAAAAATCGCCCCTAATTTGTATTATGATCCCGACGTCAAAATGTATCGCGCATTCAAAGAACAAGCGATTGCAGATCTAAAGCACTGTCGCCGCAATCTACACATGCTGGAGAGTTAAGTATGGGGGGAGCGTGTAGGAGATAACGTATGCTGAAGCAACAAATTCGCCAAATCGTACAGTCAACCCCTGAATATGCAGCAGTCACGCCCGTTATAGAAAAAGAGGTCTTACATCATGACATTATGGACGTGCTGATCAAGCAAGGCGTTATGCAGCGATTAACTTTTATTGGCGGCACCTCACTACGTATGTGTTACAACAGCAGTCGATTGTCAGAAGATCTTGATTTCAACGGTGGCCATGACTTTAAACCGTCCGAGTTTGATGGGCTGGAGTCTGAGATACAGACTTATATTCAAAATAAGTATGAAACTGAAGTTTGGGTAAACAAGCCCTCTGGTGAGCAGCAAGGGGATACCGTTTCGTGGAAGATTAGTATCGTGAAAGCGCCTAATCGTCCTGATTTACCAAGACAAAAAATGCATATTGACGTCTGTGCAATACCCTCATTCGATATCGAAAAGCGTCCTTTAATTAATCATTACGATATTGTTGTGCCGACAGAAGGTATCTTGGTTCCTGTTCAATCACTACAAGAAATATTGGCCGATAAGCTTATCGCATTAGCGTATCGAGCAAGGCGTATCAAGCCTCGTGATATTTGGGATATTGTTTGGATTAAGCAGCGCGGAATTGATTTATCCAAGATATTGGTTGAAAAGAAACTCAACGCCCGGCACAAGCAAAAAGATGACTTTCGACAGGCGCTGTCTACTGCGTTAACCAAGCTAATGTCGGAAGAGGAAGTGCACAATGACTTCAATATGGAAATGAGCCGTTTTATCCCTCAGCAAATTAAAGAAAGAACCATCGATAACCCAGAGTATTGGCCATACGTTCAGGGTGAGGTAAAAGCCATTGTGTCTGAATTACTTGATGAAGGCACACCCAAAAATCCTTTTGATATGGGCTAGCTTTACATCTTCGAACGGCACTAACTAGGCCGGTAGGCAAACCGCTTTCGCTGTAAACACTAGTGACCTACGTGCCACATCGCCTAATGAAAGATTCGATGAAACTTACAATCCTCACTCGCCTAGAGAGTGTGACTAGGTTTACTGAGGTCGAAAAAGTCTACAAAGGGGCAGTGGTGTGAGTAAGGGAGTTCTATCAATGATGCAGAAGGTAAATTAGACGAAAACGCAGTTGTTCGGTTTTACCGAACAACTGCGTCAGGCGGTAAGTCTGATAATATTCAACACCTTGGTCTGTCCTTGGTGATAGCCGTTAGTTATCGAGTTCGCTCGAGTCGTGGTGCTGAGTTTCGTCAATGGGAACGCAAACTCTCCAAGCATACCTCATTAAAGGGTTTGTAATGGATGACGAGCACCTAAAAATCCATCCATTGGTCACTTTCAGTGTCCACGCCTATGCACGCGCTAAAAGATGATGCGCCGCTCCGTATCACCTTACCTTGAGTTTAACAGCCTTAAGCGCCAGTAAGTACGACAACGAAAAGCGCGTGTCGTGACGGGTGAGGCTTTTCGTTATCTGTAACAACAAAACGGTGTAAAGAGTGGGTATGATGGAGTCAAACAAGACTACATCAACGAAAGATCCCAGATTGTGATTAAGATAAAAGTGCCAAATTATAAGACATTGCCGATCGCGTCGTCGCCACCGAGCTTATCGCCCGAGTCCGCGGCGCCGACACCTGGCCGAGCCACATCGATCTTGGCTACCACATCGAACACGGGGAGAGTATTTGAGATGAAGCGTGGCAGAAAAGGGAGTATAAAGCGGTTGTTTATATCGAGTGGCCTAGTATTATTCTCGGGCATTTTTACTGATAGTAGTGTTACATCATGAGAGCCGATGAAATTCTTGTAATTGACCTGTTTGCTGGCCCTGGAGGGCTTGGTGAGGGGATCTCGTCTGTTACAGACGAAAATGGATATCGTCCTTTTAAAATAGGTCTCTCGGTGGAAAAAGAGTCGTCGGCTCATTTGACGCTAACAACGCGCGCACTATATCGGAAACTTAAAGAAAATAAACAGGGTTTACAGAGTTATCATGATTACCTATGTGGTCAAATAACGCGCGAGGCGCTGTTTGAACAGCATCCTGAAGAAGCAGAAGCCGCTAGAACTGAGACACTATACAAACCAAGAGCACTGGGTGACGATAACGAGTTTATTCACGAAAGAATTAAAAAGTTAGTCAATGCTCATGGTAATAGGCCCAAAATCGTTATTGGGGGGCCGCCTTGTCAAGCATACTCGTTGGTCGGTCGCTCAAGAAATGCGGGAATAAAAGACTATAACGCTGAGACCGATAAGAGAAACTTTTTGTACAAAGAGTACTTGAAAGTGCTATCGATAGCCCAGCCGGATGTGTTCGTCATGGAAAATGTTAGGGGGATCCTTTCTGCCAAGGTTAAAGATAAGCCAATATTCCCCCAGATGCTTGAAGACTTACGTAACCCTGAGCAAGTGACGGGCATACATGGAGCGAAATATAACGTTTACTCTCTAGTTAAGCCTGCTAATGATCCTGCCAACCCAGACTATGATAAGACGAGCGATTTTCTTATTAAAGCGGAGGACTATGGTGTGCCTCAGGCGAGACATCGAGTAATTTTACTGGGCGTGCGAGAAGACATTGATAGATATCCTGACACTTTGTTGCCTAGTAGTGAACACGTTACTGTTGAGCAGGCAATTTCTGACTTGCCAAAATTAAGAAGTGGGCTATCCAAGCAAAAAGATGACAACAAGGCGTGGGAGAGGATCGTTGAAAGGCATGCCAAAACAGTAAAACGGCTCCTTAGTAAATCATTCTCGAATACAGAGGAGCTAGATTTAAAGCCGAGAAAAGGTTTATCTCGAAGTAGTAAGGATATTGCTGGTGTGGACCCAAAGGTCTCCAGGCATCTAAGGGATTGGTATATAGATAATAAACCCAAATGTGTTCTAAATCATGAGACCCGCGCCCATATGGAGAGTGACTTGTTGCGCTACGCATATAGCTCTGCATATACCTACCTCAGTGGTGGCTCTTCACCAAAATCTAAGAGCTTTCCAGATCAGTTAGCCCCTGCTCATGGTAACTGGAAAACTGGCGCGCACGACGATAGGTTCCGTACTCAAGCAGCTAATAAGTGCTCTACAACGATAACGAGCCACATGTCAAAAGATGGTCACTACTTTATTCACTATGATCCTAAACAATGCCGCAGCTTAACCGTACGTGAAGCTGCGCGTTTACAGACGTTCCCAGATAACTACAAGTTTGAAGGGAATCGAACGCAGCAGTATGTACAGGTAGGAAATGCTGTGCCACCATATTTGGCACAGCAGATAGGCCGGGTTGTTATGAAATTAATTAAGTGACAATTATTCTGGGTGAGAATAATCAGGAGTTCCTATTCGACTAAAATAAGCTCCTAGGCGCTCTACTAAGGAGGGAACAAATTCATTTGATAAACTAGCTATTCTTGTCTCTAGTAATTCTTGTTTGTTTTCATCACTTCGTTCTATTGAGTGCAACATATTAAATTGAGCATAGAAAGGGCCGAAGTTCTTTTCTTCTCCATTAATATTTACTCTAAAGCTCTGGATGAAGTGGCCTCCTGTTTCGCCATTATGATTCGTGAACTTTTTTAGTTCATTTGATGCTTTTTTTATTTGATTTGGCGTCCCATTTTCTCTCTTGTTAGCTAGTTTTTCTTTTAAAGCATTCCACTCTTCACTCCTGTCTAAAAGAGTTATAAGCTGATAAGTGGACGTTTCTGATTTTCTTCTCAATATATCGCAACGCGGAGTGATAATTATTTCAAACTTTCCCCCTTGATAAATAATATCACCAGTATCTAGGTGTTCTTGTAAGGGAGGAATAAAGAAGTACTCTTCCGGGTGTGCGCCAAGTCCTTCATTAGAAAGGTATGAAGCATGAAGGTGAGTAGCCATATGACGTGTTAAAGCTTTTTCTGTCTCTATAGGCCCGTCATTCTCAAGCCAATAACTCCAACGAGGCCAAATAGACCTTGTGAATGCGTGCGCCATAGTTCTATTGAAGGAACTCTGCATTGTTTGGATTGCAGAGATCATGTCTGCTTTTTCGTCTAGCCATTTCAGAATGCGCTCTATTCCTTCTCCATCTCCTTTGTCGAATACACGTATAAAATCTTTTAGGTGATCTTCTATAACTTCACTTCCCGGCTCTCCAGTGTAAACGGCACAGACCGTCAGTGAGTTATGTGACAATTTCGCGAGAACCTCGTTGCCGTTGTAGGTTTGTTGTCCTTTTTCGTCTAAACGTATATCTATAACAGCAGCATCAAATTTCGAGTTTTCTAGGGCCTTTTCTGCCTCACTTAAATTAGTTACAAAATAAGGTGTTATTGAATAAGTGGGGTGTCCTTCAACAGAATAAAAGTCGAGCTTTTCTTTCCAGCTACCAACCAGCTGTTCCACATCCTCTACGATTAGTAAATTTAATTTCATTGTGTGATCCTACTGAGATACTGGATATAAAATAGTAAAACAAGTGTCGCAAGAATTAGTATCTAGCACTAWGTCACCGTTACTGTTTTTACACGCTTCTTTTGCGATTGATAAACCTAAACCATGCCCTTCTGATTTAAGAGAGAACCCAGCCTCGAAAATGGGTTCTTGGTCCGGTTCGTCTATTAGTGGGCCATTATTAGATATGGATATTTTAGCTATTGAGTTTTCGATTTTGGAAGAAATTTTAATGGTTTTTTCTATATTGTTAGTGGTGTTTAGCCAATGAACTGCGTTATGTATGATGTTTAGCATCGCTGACTGTAAGTCTCCGCTAAAACCATAAAGTTTTAGGTTGTTTTCAATGTCCAAATCAATTTTTATTTCAGACTCTATTAGTAGTTCATCAAGCAAGTTAATTGTATTCCTTATTTTTTCTACGGCGAGAAAATCAACTGGACGCCCCCGACGTCTTCCTGATATTGGGTCTAATGACTTGAATAGTGAGTCCAATCCCTTTGCCCCATCAAGTATTCCTTGACCATACTCAGGGTAATACTTTCTTATAACTTCACCTTTAGGGCTGTCTTCGAGTACCAAATGAGCGTTTTTAACTATCGACTTCGCATAGGAACTTATTGGGTCTAAATAAGTTCGGCCATCATGTACCACTTGGGCGACAACCATACCCAAAGCTGCACGAGACTCTAGCAGTCTCTGGTATGCCTCTATATCATCTAACGCTTTAGTGAGAGCTTTAGACTCTTTTTCGATTTTTAGTAAAAGGGGTTTTTGATCTTTTTCAGCTAGGTTGCTAACAGCTTTTGTTATTGACTCTAATGAGGATAGCTCGCGTGCTTTATCAATTTTCTTTTCTGGTTTTCTACTGATTCCCGCTTTCGCTCTGAAGTCAAACCTTTTTTGCTCTACTTTTAACAAGACACCTGTAATTAGAGTCACTAGGCGCTCAAAGGCGCTATTTGCTTCAAGACCTTCACGGCTACTTCGCTCTATAAGGCTTGAAGTGCTCTCAGAGCCAACATTAATAGTTCCCGATATTTGGCCGTGACCAATTCTCTTAGATGGCTGTTGAACTCTCCGGTTTTCGAGCTTTAACCAGTCATTATCTGGTTCACCATAAGGACGAATTCTAAACCCTGTTCTATATATACCAATACCGGTATTTTCAGAAATCATTGCTCTAGCATTTCGCAATCCGAAGTCAGAAAAGTTAAGTCCCATGCGCTCAAAGAGCTTCTCAACCGACTCTTTTTCTAAATCATAAAGCCGTAAATCTATATCAATCGCACCACAGGAAAGCTCGCCAACTTCAAGTGGAGGAGCATCAAGATTAATCGGCATAGGTATGTTATCACCACGAATGATCGTAAAAATACCATTAAAATTTCCTTTGGTATCAAATGAACCTTTTAGCCGATAGTCAGATTCTTTGCTAATCCTGTAAGGTGTTATTAAAGTTTTACTTGTATTTGTGGTTTTAGTTACGTCTTCAAGTATTTCAGCAATTAGATTAGTCTCAAGAAGTAGCTGGGAGCCGTTGAAATTGTATGGCTTAGAGTTAGTCTCCTTAAAATGTTTTAAATCTAGATGAATGTCAAAATGTGCGCTCTTTTCACTCTGCGGAGTAGCAAGGCGACGTAGCTCTCTAACTAACTTTCTAACTTTTTTCTCGTCCCAAATGGTAGAAAGTCCCGTGATCTCAATAGTTACACCTGTGCTATCTGAGCTTTCAAGATCTGTACAGCTAATGTTAATATCAATATCATCTAAGTATGTATTAGTCTCAAATATGCTCCAATCTAGTTTAAGCGAGCTTTTCTGATAGTGGTCGTTGCACTTAGCTATAGAAGTTAGTGTTATTTCTCTCCCCAAGCTAGCTGAAGCAAAACGACCAACGCCTTTGGCTCCTAATAAAGTCCTCTCTCCCGATTTTGAAACACTTTTCTTAGTCTTAGTATCTGTGGCAGGTTCAAGCCAATCATTTACGATATTGTCATATGTCATCCCATGGCCAGTGTCTTTTATGGTTATTTTTCCATGGTAAGAGCCTTTGGGAGGAATGATTTCAATTTCAACACACGGTGAGTCCGCATCATAGGAATTCTTCACTAACTCAATAATCGCTGCTTCTGGGCCACTTATTAACTTGTCGCCTATTGTGCGTATTAACCTAGCTCTTGGTTTTAGCTTTGCCATTCTGACCTCATTGCTTTATATATTTTTTCCGGTTTCCGAGCTTTATGCTCCTTAAGACACCGTCTTTCAGGAGTAACCCCAAAACGCTGTATGTGAGAAAATCTTGTTGATTTCCATTGTGATCTGATTGTAATCCGAGGTAATGAGCGCAGTCTGAATTAGTTATGCCCTCTGGATTTTCCTCAGATAAAGACGTTATCGCATCCTTGATGAGTTYCAATCCTAAATGAGCCTTCTCTAATGCCCCCGTGGGAACGGTTATATTATCATTGGTTTTACGTTTTATAGGTTTTGGTATAACAGTATTATATAGAGTTCCACCCGTCTCGACTGTTCCAAAAGTCGAAATTAGCTCGAGTTCTATTCTTAGAGCTTGTTCTTCCGTTAAACCATCTACTATTTTTGTAACTATTGGAGAATGCCCAAAGCTGAGGATTTCTTGAATAAGTAAACCTTTCGCAGTGTGATCAGGTTTCTTCAAGTGGTCAGTCAAGCGGCTACCTGTACCTTTGCCTACATAAAAAGTTCTTGCGGGCCTATGTCTTGGGTCTTTGAGTGAATATACGTAGAAAGTGTTTAACATAACTGACCAGTTGTGATGGCTACTTAAAGCTAAGGATATAGGTTTTTAACTTATATTATCCAGTAATCTACCACACTAGTGACAGAGACAAATGTGGCTCCACTCAAAATTATCAATAGTGTTTAGATACAAAAAAGCCCCGCTATATGGGGGCTAAAACTAGAAGACTGATAAAGGATAGGCTACTCAATATTCTGGATCTGCTCGCGCATTTGTTCGATAAGCACTTTGAGCTCGACGCCGGAGGCGGTGATCTCGGTGCTGATCGATTTGGAGGCCAGGGTGTTAGCTTCGCGGTTGAACTCTTGCATCATAAAGTCCAAGCGTCGGCCGCAGGCGCCGCCTTTTTTGAGGATTTTGCGCGCTTCTGAAACGTGTGAGTCGAGGCGGTCTAACTCTTCGGCCACATCGACTTTTTGTGCCAGCATCACCATTTCTTGCTCAACGCGAGCTGGGTCGAGCTCCACTTTGGCTTCTTCCAAACGCGTGGTTAAACGCTCACGCTGCCACTCAATCACGGTGGGCATTTTTTCGCGTACTTTGATCACTTCAGCGCTAATCGCATCCAATCGCTGCTCAATCAGCACTTTCATGTTGTCGCCTTCGCTGGCCCGGGCCGCCACAAAAGCATCGAGCGCTTCATTAAGCCCGTCCAGTAGGGCACGGTTGAGGGTATCGGTGTCTTGCTCCGGCGCTTCCATCACCCCTGGCCAGTTTAAGACTTGAAACGGGTTAATATTGCCTTCGCCCGCAGTGTCTTTAACCCATTTCGCCGCATCAATCACTTGTTTGGCAAGATCTTCATTGATGGTGAGTTTGTCTTGGCTGGCTTGGGATGAATCAAAACGCAGGTTACATTCCACTTTGCCGCGGGCGAGGCGCTTACGGAAACGCTCGCGCACCACAGGCTCGAGGCTACGTAACTGCTCAGGCATGCGGATATAGGTTTCAAGGTAGCGCTGGTTGACGGAGCGGATTTCCCAAACCGCGTTGCCCCAATCGCCCTTGAGTTCTTGTCGCGCGTAGGCGGTCATACTGTGGATCATGTGTACCTGCTTTTGTGTGCTAAGAGTGAATAATGAAGAGTATACGCATCTGCTCTTCTTGCGTCAGCTGTCTTGAACGGCAAGGCGGACAGGGATCGCAAGCGAGCGGATAAACACGTATAATCGTCATCACATTTTTCAGTCAATGAAGGTAACTTGCATGCGCCCAAGTGGAAGAGCACTCGACCAAATTCGTCCCGTTAGCTTTACCCGCGGTTTTACGGCCCACGCAGAAGGCTCTGTGTTGGTGTGCTTTGGTGATACCAAGGTGATTTGTAATGCCACGATCGAAGAGGGCGTGCCACGCTTTTTGAAAGGCAAGGGCCAAGGTTGGGTGACCGCCGAGTATGGCATGTTGCCACGTGCGACCCACACCCGTAACCGTCGTGAAGCGTCAAACGGTAAGCAGGGTGGCCGCACGGTAGAAATCCAACGTTTGATTGGCCGCAGTTTGCGCGCCGCGGTCGATTTAAAAGCATTGGGTGAGCGCACCATTACGGTTGACTGTGATGTGATTCAAGCCGACGGCGGCACACGCACGGCGTCCATTTCGGGGGCGAGTGTGGCACTGGCGGACGCGCTTAATGCGTTAGTGCGTAACGGCAAGCTTGCTGCGAATCCGATGCGTGGCCACGTGGCTGCAGTGTCGGTGGGCATTTATCAACAAACGCCGATTTGCGATCTCGAGTATGTGGAAGACTCAGCGGCAGATACCGACATGAATGTGGTGATGCTCGAAGATGGCCGCATGATTGAGGTGCAAGGCACGGCAGAAGCTGAGCCGTTTACGCCCGATGAGCTCAATGCCATGTTGGCACTGGCCAGTAAGGGCATTGATGACATTGTCGTCGCGCAAAAATCGGCGCTGGCCGAATAATCCTATTACAATGGCTCCCATCTCGGGGGCTATTTTTTTATCTATTAACCTAAGATGGGCGCGCGTCGCGAACGCCCGATAATAATCACAGACAGCAAGAGAGGACTGCATGAAAGCCTACCAGCGCCAGTTTATTGAGTTTGCCCTTGAGCGGCAGGTTTTGAAGTTTGGCGAGTTTACCTTGAAGTCGGGGCGTAAGAGCCCGTACTTTTTTAATGCGGGGTTGTTTAATACCGGGCGCGATTTGGCAAAACTGGGTGAATTTTATGCCGCGGCGTTGATGGATGCAGGCATAGATTATGATGTGCTGTTTGGCCCGGCGTATAAAGGGATCCCCATTGCGACCACTACAGCGGTGGCGCTCGCGGCGCATCATGATGTGGATACGCCATATTGTTTTAACCGCAAAGAGGCTAAAGACCACGGCGAAGGTGGCAACTTGGTAGGCAGTGCACTCGCAGGTCGAGTAATGTTAGTGGACGATGTGATTACCGCCGGCACTGCGATTCGCGAGTCCATGACACTGATTCAGGCGCAAGGTGCACAACTGGCGGGTGTTTTGGTGGCAATTGATCGCCAAGAGCGCGGCCAAGGTGAGTTATCGGCGATCCAAGAAGTGGAGCGTGACTTTGGTTGCCAAGTCGTCTCTATCATTAGTTTGTCTGATTTAGTCACCTACCTAGAACAAAGCCAAGCGGATCCGGCGCAGCTGGCCGCGGTGAAAGGGTACCAAGCGAGCTACGGCATTTAAGCAACGTGCATGCAGCTGGCTAGCGTTATAGATGTAGCCAGTTGCATTGCGCCAATTGCATTGCGCCCATTTGCGTTGCAGCCAACACCGCTCATTGCAATTGATTGGTCAGCAGTTGCCAGTATTGTTCAAAATTCGCGGTTGGCAGCTGCTTAAACGATGAGCGTACGTAACGACAAAAGCCGCCTTCCACTTGGCTAATAAGCTGACTGGCAAGCACGGCTTCATCTAAAGGAAAGCCCTTTCCTTCGCGCAAGCGACGCTCACGTAATACTTGCTTGAGCTGTGCTTCAACGCGCTCGAAAAGCTGGTTGATGCGCGCTTGTAGCCTGTCTTGCTCAAACATCAGCGCATGGCCTGTCATGATGCGTGTCAGCCCTGGGTTACGTTCACCAAACACCAGCAATAATTGCAGAATCAACTTGAGACGAACCAAGGTGTCTTTTTCTTCTTCAATGATGAGGTTGATGCGGGATAAGAGCGAATCTTCGATAAATTCAATCAAGCCCTCAAACATGCGTGCTTTACTGGGAAAATGACGATAAAGCGCGGCCTCTGACACCCCGACTTGCTCGGCGAGCTTGGCGGTGGTGATGCGCTGGCTGCCTTGGGTTGACTCCAGCATCTGCGCGAGCGCTTGGAGGATCTCTTCGCGGCGATTACTTTTTTTCGGGGCTGCCATGGATGCGATTCCTTTGTCTTTTTATCTATCACACTGGCGACGTTTAAAGGAGGCATCATGGAGAGGTGCCGCCGAGTGTGATGCTTTCCTCTTATCTTAGCGACGAGGTCTCTGTATTAAAAGCAAAAAGCGTGGCCATGGCGCACGCTTTTGAACTTGTTTTTCACCCCGGAGCTAAGGCCACCGGGGTGCTGGGCTTCTCCCTTATTCTTATATCGATCGTTGCAAATAGCGCGTGTGAATGTGTGCTATTACGCTACGCGCTAACGTCGGTTTATCCGCAAGGGGGAGCGCTTTGTCACCGTCAGACCAGAATAGGTGCAGGGCATTATGATCACTGTTAAAGCCTTGATCGGCGTGAGACACATCATTTGCGCAAATCATATCGAGCTTTTTGCGGGTGAGTTTATCACGTGCGTAGGCTGCAACATCCTGGGTTTCGGCGGCAAAACCGACCGTAAATGGGCGATGCTGGGTTAAGTTGGCGACCGAGGCAATAATATCGGGGTTTTTCACCATGGTAACGGTCATCGTGTCTTTATCTGCCTGCTTTTTCATCTTCTGCTCGGCCATCGTTTGTGGACGGTAGTCAGCGACCGCGGCACAGCCGATAAAGACATCGTGCTCGGTGATAGAGGCATGCACAGCATCATGCATTTGTTGGGCCGTGGTGACATCCACGCGCGCGACACCGGTGGGCGTGCTTAATGCAACCGGACCGGAAATCAAGGTCACTTCGGCCCCCAAACTGGCGGCGGCCTCGGCCAAGGCATAGCCCATTTTTCCAGAGCTGTGATTCGACAAATAGCGAACCGGATCCAGGGCTTCTCGGGTTGGCCCGGCGGTAATCATTACCCGTTTATTGGTAAGCGGTTTTGGGCCGGCCCAGTGTTCACACTCTGCCACTAAGGCCAGTGGCTCAAGCATACGGCCTGGCCCCACATCGCCACAGGCTTGGGCACCGCTATCCGGCCCCCAAATAAGGCAACCGCGCGTGCATAGGGCCTGTATATTCGCTTGGGTAGCGTGAGCGCGATACATTTGCTGGTTCATCGCCGGGGCAATCGCAATCGGTGCATCGGTGGCCAAGCACACCGTGGTGAGCAAATCATTCCCCATCCCAGAGTGAATACGGGCAATTAAATCGGCGGTAGCGGGGGCAATCAATACTAAATCAGCCCATTTCGCTAACTCGATATGCCCCATTGAGGCCTCAGCAGCTGGATCGAGCAAGCTATCAGATACCGGATGGCCTGAGACCGCTTGCAGGGTTAACGGTGTGATAAATTCTTTAGCGGCGCGTGTCATTACCACTTTGACAGTGGCACCTCGCTCGATCAGGCGACGGGTCAAATCGGCACACTTATAGGCGGCAATTCCACCGCCCATGCCAAGCAGAATACGTTTACCTGCCAGCGTTTGGGCTGGCTGTGTTGAAGAATTGGCCATAATGCTCTGTGTGTTTGTGCTTGAATGGCGAAACCATACCATAATCCGCCGTGCAAAAAGTGTGTTAGCGCAAAGGAAAGCGCGTGGGATGTGAGCCAAGTAGAATGCGATCTAAGCACTGAGCGGTTGAAACCCTTGAGTGCTTATCAAGGGAAAATCGCGAGCGAGCCGCAGTTCCGCTCGAAAAGGATTGTGCGAGATCCCTCGCGTGTCTTAACTGGCGACAAAATCAAAGAGGGATAATAATGAGCTTAAAAACTTTGCCCTTGGATTGTCGTCCAAGGGAGCGTCTATTAGCACGTGGGGCGGACAGTTTATCGGATGCTGAGTTACTGGCGATATTTTTACGCACCGGTGTCACAGGAATGAGTGCGGTTGCGCTGGCTGATCATCTATTAACGGACTTTGGTTCGTTGCGTGCGCTGATGGGAGCCGATCAAACGGCGTTTTGTCAGCGTAAGGGGTTAGGCAGTGCGAAATACGCGCAACTGCAAGCGGTACTGGAGCTCAGCCGTCGTTATTTAAAAGAGACGTTAAGTAAAACGGATGCCCTGACCAGCCCCGATCATACTCGGCGTTACCTCTCGACGTTACTGCGCGATCGGCCACGTGAAGCCTTCTATGTGTTATTTCTCGATAACCAACACCGAGTGATTGCCGATGAGCAATTATTTGAAGGGACCCACAATGCCGCCAGTGTTTATCCGCGAGAAATTGTTCGCCGTGCATTAGAGCTTCATGCCGCTGCGTTAATTTTGGCACATAATCATCCTTCTGGGGTCGCTGAACCGAGCCAAGCGGACCGACATATCACCGATAAAATCGCCAATGCCTTGTCATTAGTGGATGTACGCGTGTTAGATCATCTGGTGGTCGGGGACGGAGATGTGGTATCGTTCGCTGAACGAGGTTGGTTGTTATCCTCCTAAGGATCGCCTTTGGCGAAAAAAACGATCAAAAAGCGCATAAAAGGATCTGCTCGGGACTTGAGCAATGTGAATTCAGTTAGTATAATGCGCCACCTTTGATAGCCTTGACCTTCGACCTGACCTTAACGTTGCAGGACTGGCGGACAAGGTTGATATCGAGCCGAAACGATTTTGGAGAGACTTTCATGTCACGAGTATGCCAAGTAACTGGCAAGCGTCCTGTAGTTGGTAACAACCGCTCTCACGCTAAGAACGCCACCAAGCGTCGTTTTCTGCCGAACCTGCAAACTCATCGTTTCTGGGTAGAAGGCGAAAAACGCTTCGTTAAACTGCGCCTATCCACTAAAGGTATGCGCATCATCGACAAAAAAGGCATCGAGTCTGTATTGACAGATATGCGTGCCCGCGGTGAGAAAGTATAAGAGGAATTAGAGAATGGCTAAAAGCGGCGTTCGTGAGAAGATTCGTCTAGTATCCTCAGCGGGTACTGGTCACTTCTACACCACAGACAAGAACAAACGTAACATGCCTAGCAAATTCGAGATCAAGAAATTTGATCCTGTAGTTCGCAAGCACGTTATGTATAAAGAAGCCAAAATCAAGTAATTTGATCGATGCTTTGATAAAAGACCCAGCTTCGGCTGGGTTTTTTTATAACTAAAATCCGTCAGTGTTTGGGTATATACTGCGATAAATACGTACAGCGGCCTTGGGTGAGAAAACATGAAGCTAAAACGGCAGACGTGGAACAACATCCTGATTTTTTCAGTCGTGATTTTTTTTGGCTTAATGCTATTGCCCGATTATTTACGTCATCAGCGCCAATCAAATGCCATGCCTGAAGGCGTCATTGCGCTGGTGGACTCACGCAGTGAGGTGTTATCACTGCGCTTTGCGCATTTAACGCTCACCCGTACCTTGGATGGCTGGCAAACGGATAAGCCGTTAGTGATCAGCCCAACCGAGCTGGCTCAGCGGTGGCTAGGGTTGGCAGGCACCCAAGTTGATGAAGCAACCTTACAGTCACTGCGCCCACAACTTACCGCTCCCCGTACGCTCGAGTTGACCCGGAGTCCAGACAAAGAGCCGATCCGTATTACTTATTATCAGCAGCCCCAATTTTGGTTGATGCAAAATGAGCAGGGGCAATGGCTGGCGGTGTCTGTTGATCGTCGGTATCTTTTCCCGCTAACTAAATCGTGATAATCCAGAGCCATCTCTATGCCAGAATTACCGGAAGTAGAAGTAAGCCGTTTAGGAATCATACCGTATGTCGAAGGGCAAACGGTGACCGATATTACCATTCGTCAGCCAAAGTTACGTTGGCCGATTCCCGATGCGCTACAACAACTTAAAGGGCAGGTGATCCGCCGGGTTACCCGTCGGGCCAAGTATCTGTTGTTAGAAACCGATGTCGGGGCGGCGATTATCCATTTGGGGATGTCAGGCAGTTTGCGGGTGCTACCGACGTCACTGGCGCCCGAGAAGCACGATCATGTCGATGTGACACTCAGTAATGGGCGCTTACTGCGTTATCATGATCCACGCCGCTTTGGCGCCTGGCTGTGGCAAGACGGTGAGACGCCCCATACCGTTTTGGGTAAATTGGGCCCCGAGCCATTAACCGATGCCTTCGACCCTGACTACCTGTTAGCCAAAGCAACAGGGAAAAAAATGGCGATGAAGAGCTTTATTATGGATAACGCGGTAGTGGTTGGGGTGGGGAATATTTACGCCAACGAATCGTTATTTTGTGCGGGGATTCATCCTAAGCGACCCGCGGGCAGTCTCACGGCGACTGAGGCGGCGTGCTTGGTGAACGAAATTAAAACCGTTCTCGCAGCCGCCATCACTCAAGGAGGAACCACGCTTAAAGATTTTACGCAA
The DNA here is from genome assembly GCF_001996245.1 of Salinivibrio sp. MA607. Lineage (NCBI taxonomy): Bacteria > Pseudomonadati > Pseudomonadota > Gammaproteobacteria > Vibrionales > Vibrionaceae > Salinivibrio > Salinivibrio sp. MA607. Next base: position 132,025 of record NZ_MUFJ01000001.1, read on the forward strand.
GTGGATGGTAAAGCCGGTTATTTCGCCCAAGCGCTGCGTGTTTATGGTAAATCCGGTCAGCCTTGTCCGGCTTGTGACGTTGTGCTTGAGCGTATCGTCATTGGACAGCGGGCAACGGTATTTTGCCCGCAATGCCAGCCTTTAGGATGAAGGCGTTGCCTGCAGCTTGTCTTTCAGAGCGTTGAGTACCTCGTGGTGCACAAATTCTCGCGTGTCTCCCCCGTGCAAAGCCACTTCTTTGACGAGTGTGGAAGAGATAAAAGAGTGTTCCTCCGACGGGGTTAAAAAGACACTCTCTAGCTCGGGCATTAAACGCCGGTTCATGTTGGCCAACTGAAACTCATACTCAAAGTCTGATACGGCACGCAAACCACGGACCAAAATGTTGGCTTGGTACTGTTTGGCAAAGTTGACCAGTAATCCTGAGAACCCAACCACGGAGACATTGGATAAGTGCGCGGTGACCGTTTGCGTCAGGGCGACGCGTTCATTCAGATCAAAAAGCGGTTGTTTGCTTGGACTGGCGGCAATGCCCACAATCACATCGTCAAACATTCGTGCCGCGCGCTCAATCAGATCCAAGTGACCGTTGGTGATCGGATCAAATGTGCCCGGGTAAATCACGCGGGTATGTTGTTTTTGTGTCACTGGCTTATCCTTAAAAACGTGTATTGGGAAGAGGTTATCAAATCCTTGTTCTGCGCGCATTGTTCTGACTCTCTTGCGTGCCCTTGCCTGTGATTCTAACCGCGAGCAAGGTACACTGATGTGCGCCAGCGTCAGTGCGTAAACAGGAAAAACCGTGAGTATAGAAGTCGAGCAACGCGAAAACGAGTGCATCTGGTACGATCCTACCTTGGTGGTCGGGGAGCCGCGCCAGTATTTTGATATTCATTTTTGGCACCAACAGGCTGCCGTCACCGGCTCGGCCAAAGGGCGAGGGATAACCTTTTTTGTCCGTGGCCCGAAAATGGAGATGGCACTGCGGCATTATTATCGCGGCGGCCTGTTCGGCAAATTGGTGAAAGACCAATACTGGTTTACGGGCTGGGAGGAAACGCGCTGCGGTGCGGAGTTGCGCTTATTGGCTTATTTGCGCGAGAAAAAGATCCCTGTACCGCGCCCCGTCGCTGCTCGTGCGGTAAAGACAGGCCGTACCTATCGTGCCGATATCTTGGTAGAAAAAGTCCCAGGAGCCCGTGACTTGGTGGCGATATTAAGCGAAAACAGCTTGCTAGCTCACGATTATCACGCCATTGGCCGCTTGGTGCGTCGTTTACATGATGCCGGCGTGTGCCATTCTGATCTGAATATCCATAATATTCTTCGTGATAGAAAAGGCAAACTGTGGCTGATTGATTTTGATAAGTGCCAACAGCGTGAAGGTGAGCAATGGAAAGAAGACAACTTAGCACGCTTGCATCGCTCTTTTAAAAAAGAAAAAGAGAAGCGCCAAATCCGCTGGCAGCCCGAGGATTGGGCTGCGGTCTTAAAAGGTTACAATCATATTCGAAAGTAGTCGCCACTCAGTGCGAGTGTCGAAGCCAAGGGGTGAGTGCTTGTAAGGTTCGCTCAACGGCGCCACGGTTTTCTTCGACCACCGCCAAACCGGCTTTTCCTGCTTGCGCTGCCAGTGGCGGTGCATTAAAGAAAGCGCCAATCTTTGCCGCGAGATCTTGGCTATCGTTACATACTTGCAGTGCGCCTGCGTCTATTAAAGCATCACCAATGACTTGGAAGTTATAGTAACTGGGTCCGGTTAATAAGGGTTTGCTGAGCGCAGCGGGCTCTAACAGATTATGACCGCCAACTTTGGCGCCTAAAAAACTCCCTGCCATGACAACCACATCTGCACTGGCGAGATACATCATCATCTCACCCATGGTATCGCCAAGGTACACTTGCGTGCTCGTGGTAAGCGTCTCGCCCTGAGTATGTCTTTGTATACTGAGGCCCTGAGCCGCGACTTGTTGCGAGACATCATCAAAGCGCTCAGGGTGGCGAGGGACCATAATCAATAAAGCATCCGGATAATCACGTAGCAAAATACTGTGGGCGGCTAACATGATGGCATCTTCGCCTGCATGGGTGCTGGCCGCTATCCAGCAAGGGCGTTCACCGCGAGCGTCACGAAGCGCAGCGCCTAAATCAGGATTTACCGCCTTGATATCAAACTTCACCGACCCAACTGCGCTTAGTTTTTCTGCGGGGACCCCCAGTGCGGCAAAACGTGCTTTATCAGTGGTATGCTGACACAGTATGAGATCGATATGCTGACTCATGGCACGAAAGAGCGGCGCAATTTTTTGATAATGGTGGCATGCCTTTTCAGAAAGTCTCGCATTAATGATCGTAATGGGAACACCGGCACGACTGACATGATGCAAAGTATTGGGCCAAAGCTCGGTCTCCATGATCACGCATAGCCTTGGAGAGACTGCACGTAAAAAACCACGAATCGCAAACGGAAAATCGACAGGCATATAGCGATGGTTCACACCTTTGATGCGCATTGCCTGCTCGGCCCCAGTGGCTGTAGTGGTGGTGATGAGGATAGGAACATCGGGATAAGCTTGTTGCAGTGCACTGATCACCGGTTTGGCGGCGAGGACTTCCCCTACGGAAACCGCATGCAACCAAATCGGCGCCCCCTCAATGTTGGGTGTGCGACCAAAGTGCTCTTGCCAGCGCTCCCCCACCGCCGGCTTACCGGGCCGTTTACGATAAAGCCCGACAAGCAAAAAAGGGGCAGCAAGTGTGAGTAATAATGTGTATAACCAGCGCACAGGGAAACTCCTATTGATAGATAGTTTCCATAATAACGACTTGATTGGAATTTGTTGATATTTGATTGTCGGTAATAGCTCACGCCTTGACACTTGGATCTGATAATCAATTACTAAGTTATGCTAGAGTTAGCGCCATTTAGCAGCGAATTACAGCAATAACATGGGAATACTAAAAAAAATAGAGAAAAGCATCAGAGAGCGTAAGCAGCGCCATCGCAACCAAAGGGACATGGAAAGTATTTTCGCGACGCGTCTTCGCCAAGAACAACTTCACCAGCAGATGCTTACTGATACAAGCTCCTTGGTTTCCGATCACTCGTATTTTGATACGCCGTTAGTTGTTAGCTTGACCTCGTTTGCTGAAAAGGTGCATGAGGTCTACCTTGTCGTCGAGTCCTTGGCGCAGCAGACGTGCCCACCAAACCGAATTATTCTTTGGCTCGACGAAAAGGAATACAGTGATGTTAATCTACCTCATTCTCTAAAAAGACAATGTGAGCGTGGGCTGGAGGTGAGGTATTGCGACAATATCAAGTCGTATAAAAAGATCATTCCCACACTGAAACTAGCACCAGAGGCCTATATCTTAACCGTCGATGACGATGTTATGTATCCGCACAGCATGATTGAGGGGTTAATTCGCGCTTGCCACCGTCACCCTGGTTATATTTATGGTCATCGCGGGCACAAGATAACCACCAGTGCTGGAGAGCTCCGCCCCTATAAGCGCTGGCGATACTGCGCTAGCCTGTCAGCGCCGAGCCACCATTTGATGCTCACTGGCTGCGAGGGGATATTATATCCGCCGCAATCGCTTCATCCTGATGTGCTTGATCAGTCACTATTCATGCAGCTCGCCCCGAGCGCAGACGACTTGTGGCTAAAAGTTATGGCAATCCGCCAAGGCAGCCTGTGCATGAAAGTGCCATATAGCGATCCATCGCTGGCTTTAAAACGGTATCGTGCCATTGGATTAGCGCAGACCAACATTCGCCAAGGCGGTAACGATAGACAGCTCAAGATGCTGCTTGAACATTACCCCAAGGTCAAACAGGCATTATTAGCTAACGAAGCTCAGTGATGATTTTTTGATAGAGCGTTTGATAAGTCAGCGCGGTTTGGGAAATATCACATGTCACTGCTTGTTGTTGGCTACCAGCAATAAGGTGCGCCTGAAGCGCGTCTTGCTGTGTAATGTCCTCGATACGTTGCGCCAACTGGTTGGCATTGCCTGGTTCAATCAGATGCCCAGTGACACCATGCTCAATGATATCAGGGATCCCGCCAGCACGCGTTGCAACAACAGGGAGCCCGGCTGCCATTGCTTCTAAAATGACCGAGCCTAAGCCCTCAGAGTAGGAAGGATGGACGAGTAAATCGGCCGCTGCGAACCAATCGCCCATATTCGTTTGTTTGCCAGCAAAGTGAACGTTGCTGAGTCCTTTCGCTTGAAGCGCTAACGCTTCACGTTCTTTACCATCACCAAGTAAACAAAACTGGATGTTGGGCGATGTGTTAGCAAGTAAGCGTGCCGCTTCTATCGTGACATCAAAGCCTTTATGCGCATACATATTGGCGGCATGAATCACTAAGAACTTCCCATGAAATTGCGCTTTGATTTTCTCAACCTTATCTTGCGATACAGGGTAGATGACAGGAGAGCTAGGAATTTTGACTAACTTGGCATCAGGGTAACGTTTTTCTAGTTGATGGATAATCTCCGAACTCAAACCGACCAGGGCACTCGCTTTGCGGTATGCAAGTTGAGATAACCACTTTTTCTTTAAAGGATTATCAATGCGGCGTGTCACGATATAAGGCACATTATGTAATAAGCGCTGGAGCAATGCCCAATAAATCGCTCGGCCTTCGTGGACATGGACCAGATCACATGTTGCGGTGATTGAGCGCTCATGTCGTCGAGTATAGTGCGGACAAAGCACTAATTGGCATTGTTCTAACGCGCGAATTTTATCAGCGAGCGGGCTTTTGGGGTTCACCACTACGGTGAGTCGATAACCCATTGCGAGCTGTTGTTTAATCAGTGTGAGCGTTTGTCGCTCACCGCCGCTAAAACCAGAAGCGAGATTAACGTGGCAAATGTGCATGATCACCACACCTTATTGAAGTCTTCGTTTTCTAACACTTTTGGATCGCGTTGGAACTCGAGTAATTTGGCATATTTCAGATAACTATTTACCGCAGAGCTGAGTGCGACTGTCATACCATCGACTCCACCCAAAAAGCCGCGCTGAAAAATATACTTACGAATAAAGGCGTTGAGGCCATGCACAAAAGGAGAAAACGCGTTGGCACGTTTTCCTTTTTGGTACATGATTTTTGCGGCTCGTCCGCTAAAGTTGCGTCCCGGCTTGGCGAAAAGCTGTCCGATATTATCAAAAGAGTAATGAATCAGGTCACAATCTAGCGGCTTAGAATTGCTGGCTTGCACAGCGGCATGCTGTTTTACTTCTGCAAAGCGAGTTTTGGTTTTATCGTACAGGCGAATACAGTAATCAGGATACCAACCACACTGTTTGATCCACCGGCTACCAATATGGTTACGGCGACGGAAGGCGAATGCATCATGTGATGTATTAGCTAAATCGAGTCCTTGGATCTGTTTAACTGCTTCATCAGTCAGGCGTTCATCCGCATCTATGCTCAGGATCCACTGGTTTTCAGTGTGCGCCAATCCCATATTTTTTTGGATACCATCGCCAAGGTAAGGTTGGATAACGACGGTGGCACCGAGCTCTTCCGCAATTGCTGTTGTCTTGTCGGCGCTTTGTGAGTCAACAATCACGATGTCAGAACACACTTGCTGTAGCGACTCGATACAAGCTTTAATGTTTTTTTCTTCGTTGAGCGTAATAACGACGCCTGTGATCATGATGTTACCTTTAGCGGATTAAGTAAGTATAGTCGGCTTAGCTGTGACAACTGTCGATTTTGCCTGGATGTCTCTGGAGATAACAGCATTGGCACCAATGATAGCACCGTGGCTGATTGTTAGATCCCCTGCTATCACCGCACCAGCAAAAATGGTTACATTTTTTTCGATTTTTGGCATTAACTCTTTTCCTGACTTAAGAGGCGAAGAGCCAATCGTTACATTTTGATGAATTTTAACGTTTTCATCGATCACGACGTTTTTTCCCAGAGTAATCCCAACTGGATGTGGGAAAATACAGCTAGAGTGAATTTTTACTCCTGGCTCTATGTCGCATCCGTATTTGTAGAGAATCCGACGTTGCCAGTGTTGTGCGAGCCTTCTCTTTCCTTTGAAATGGAAGTAGTTCATAACTTCTATATCATATTTGATTTTCTTTGGAGGAGATGAACGCGTAAAACACTTTACGATCCGGTTAATCAATTTTATACCCTCAAATACAAAGACTTATACGCAGACACAATGGCTTCTTGGCTAAACTCAGAGAGTTTGGCCTGGACGTACTCATTTTCAGAATCTGTCCATCGATAAGATATAGCCTGGAACATTTTATTTGCCATGGAGTTTTTGTCTTGGTTACATAGGTAGCGCTCTAATTCTCCAGACATAATCTGTCTCACTCCACCCTCGGAGTCCGTGCAAACGATGCGAGTATTGCAGGCTAAGGCTTCGAGTAGAACCATTCCCAGCCCTTCAAACCGTGAGCTGAGCACAAATAAATCGGCTTGCTTGAACCAAGAAAAGGGATTCTTGCGGGCGCCTTTAAAGAAAACACGATCCTCGATACCGAGTTGTTTGACTCGTGCTTCAATATTTTCCCTGTCTTTGCCATCGCCCACAATGACAAGATCATGCGTGACATGATGCTCTGCAATTAACTGGGAATAGGCATCCACTAACAGGGTAAAATTCTTCACTTGAGTGAGGCGCCCCAAGCCGAGTATAAACGGGCGAGGATGCATGTCCGGCTCGTCCCTCTCCGCTTGTTGACGGATATAAGCCGCGTTATTAGGGTTACTGATCACCTGAGAATGAGAGGGAGAGAGTGCGTACTGTCGTTTAAGTGCTTGAAAGCTATCATGAGCGCCTTCAGAGACACAAACGATGCTTTTGTGATCAAAGAGTGCGTGATAAACCCGATTTGAAAATGCACCGTACTGTCTGGGCTTTATGATGTTTTCACAGACGTAGACAAAGCGCGGGTCTTGAAGCGGCCAAAGTTGCTCGAAGGTGCCTTGTCCACGGAAAATGATTAAATCGAACTTGCCCTTCTCAGCTTCTAGCTTTTTAAGCTTTTTTTGAAAGAAATAGCCAGTCAAATAAGCAAATAGTAGCGGGAATGATTTACTCACTACGCTATTTATAAGCTTACAGAGTAGGTAGTAAAGCGCGCCAATCCCTGTCGTCAGCGCTGCCTTTTTAAGGTTAAACAGTTGAACGTCTACCTTTTCGTTAGGCTGAATATCGATGGGGCGATCTTTTAAGTAAATGAGCGTCGCCTCATGCCCTTGAGCAGCAAACGCTTCTGCAAGGTTCACAGCGACACGCTCCATGCCGCCGAGTTTTAAGCAGTTAACAACCACAGCAATACGCATCAGTCATTATCTCTTTTTAGTCGCTTTACTTGAGTAAGACTGTATACAACCCCTGAGATAACCACAAAGCTAAACACGCCATAGCTACGACTATTAAAGGTTTCGAATCCATTGATGATAAACCAAAAAAGGTAGAAGCATAGCGCCAGAATGAGCGTCCACTGAGGCGTCATATCAGCTTGATAGCCTTTGTAGGCCTTTATACAAGGTAGAATATACAGCGCTAAAACAAGTGCGAAACCAATAATGCCGTATGCGACTAACAACTCAATGTGATTGCTATGCAAATGGGCAAGATTTTTTAAAGAACCACTCGTGCTATTTTTTAACGCCATCAGTTTATCTGATGAAGTAATGACATGCTTGATCCCATTTTCACCCAGACCCAAGATAGGATACTCAGCAATACTTTTCGAAGCGTCAAGCCATGAGTTGATGCGTATTCCGATACTTGTCATTGGAATATTATCCAAGTTACCGGAGACTATCTTTGCCAGGACCGACTGCTCTTTCAATGCTCGCTGTTGAATATAATCTGATTGCGAGATAGATAGAAAAAGCAATACGACAATTGAATAGCTAAAAAACACAGACTTTTTTGATTTAATAACGCCTGACAGCATGAGTATCAACGGCAACATAAACATAACCGCACCTATGGCAAGCCAAACTTGGCGAGATTGGCTGACGATAGCAAGCACAACCGAAAAGGAAAGTGCGATCACTAAAAGTAGACTCAATACACTTTTCATCGTAAAGCTTATTTTTGCAGGCTTGACTGCAAAAAATAATCCAAAGCAAACTAAGACGACAGTTCCTGCAAACATAGAGGTGAATTGCGCGTTTTTTAAGCCAAAATCAACACGTCTAAGTTGGAAGGCTAACTCTAATTGCTGGCGGAAATCACTTTGTGTAACACAAGCAATAAAAACCCCGATTGCAAAAAGCACCAGTGTCGTAATAGCTGCTTTATTATTACCTTGAAGCACTAAGCCAATTGGTATAAATATAAATAATTTCGCCAATCTATCAAAGTGCGGATAATCATTCGCAAGTTGCGGAAGATGAATGGTGCTATTCAGCCAACTCAAGCCCTGTATAGCCATGATTCCAACGAATATCCAAAAAAAGATATCTTTTTTGAGAAGGTGTCGGTGGGTCACTAATAATGGCACACTCAGTGTGAGAAAGAATGCACGAAATAGCTCGCCAGCATCTGGAAACGCAATGGCAGTCAGAGCATAACCAAAAAGAAAAAAACGTACTAACTTATAGAAGCGTTTATCATCAATAAAATTAAAAAATGATGGGACTATGGCTTGGTTCATTGGAGAATCCTAGTTAATACTTGGTCAGGGTCCAAATCCTTTAAACACTTCAAATGCCCAAGTGGACATTCGCGTTGAAAGCAGGGGCGACATTCAATATCTGTATGCACAATGTCGACCTTACTGGTTAAAGGCGGCGTGTAATCGGGGGACGTTGAGCCATAAATGGCAATGACCTGGCAGTTGACCGCCGCGGCGATGTGCATCAAGCCGGAGTCATTACTGACGACGGTTTGGCAAGCGCCTAATAGATCAACAGCCTCAATTAAATTGGTTTTACCCGCTAACACATGAATATTCGGTGCGTTGTCGGCAAGGGCGGCAATTTTTTCACAGGTGTCGATATCTTTGGCTGAGCCAAACAGCCAAACTTGAAACCCCTTAGCATGCATCTGGCGAGCGACCTCGGCATAGTGTTGCTCAGGCCACTTTTTGGCTGGGCCGAACTCGGCACCCGGGCAAAGACCCACGATGGGTCTATCTTGGTTTAAGCCCAGCTTAGTGATCACAGCTGCTTGTGCGTCAGGATCAATGGTTAATTCAGGTTTTGGTAGGCCTTCAAGGCCGCCGAGTGAGACCGAACTTTGCATCGTGGCGCACGGGTGTGCTAGGGCAACATAGCGCTCAACCATATATTGAAACGCTTTTTTATTGGGACGCAGGTCGTTGAGCAAACCATAACGCATTTCACCTTTCCAACCGGTACGTGTTGGGATCCCAGCAAACCAAGGGATCAGCGCCGATTTGGCGGAATTAGGCAATACATAGGCATGGTCATAGCCATGTTTTGCTAAGCGTTTACCTAATTGGTAGCGCTTACCGAGTGCAAATTCTCCATGGCCCAGTGGCATGTCGATACTGCGATTAACTTCTGGCATACGCGCCAAAATAGGGGCGCACCATCCAGGCGCCATCACGTCAATGGTGGCGTCAGGGTGTTGTTGTTTGATGGCTTTATACAGTGATTGCGACATCACCATATCGCCGACCCAAGACGGGCCAATGACGAGTACTCGTGTCATGATGCCCGTTTCCTTTTTGCCTCTTGGTAGATATTGCGGCCGTCTTCGCGTGTGCGGAGCAGCTGTAGGATCCACATGTATTGATCGTATTGACCCTCGAGCATGGTTTCGATGTGTTGGTTCATCATGTGGGCGTCCGTTTTGCTATCACCGGTTGGAAACTCGCTAAATGCTGGATGGATGGTAATGACAAACCGACCGGTTTTGGCATCAAAGCCAGATAGCACAGGCACGATATGCGAACGCGTGACTTTGCTCAACTTGCCGAGACTTGGCAGTGTCGCCTTGGTTGTTGAGAAAAAAGGAACAAACTCACTGCTCTCATCACGCATATCTTCATCGGGCAGGTAATAGCCCAAGAAGCCTCGTTTAACCGCACGAATAAAAGGTTTAATCCCTGCTTCTCGTTCGTAGCAGTTACCACCATATTGTACTCGTTGGCGGTGCATCAGCCAGTCGAGGAGACCGTTTTTTTGTCGTTTTGAGAAGGCAGCGACAGGTAAGCCCTGTGAGGCAAATAAAATCGCCGCCGCATCAATCGCCCAGGTATGGGGGACAAACAAGATCACCGGCTCACCATGATCGGTGTGGCGGGTAATATGCTCCATGCCAATGACATCACAGTGCTGTTGAAACCACTGACGACCACGTAACGTAATCAGTGGAAAACTGAGTAAAAACGCTCCTGCGGCTGTTAGCGTCTCGACCAAGATCGCTTCGCGTGCTTGCTTTGATTGCTCTGGAAAGCAGGCTTCAAGGTTGAGCCATGCATTCAAAATCGTGCCTTTTTTCTTTTTCACCAGCTTGCGTGCCACCCATTGGGCAAAGCGATACTTTGCTCGCGCAGGTACCAACAAACAGATTGGCAAGGCAGCCAATAACATCAGCCAGGTGCCCCAATATTTCGGTGCGAGGAAGGCACGCGAAAATTCGGGGTTATAGGCATTTGGATCGTAATCGGGTCGCTGTTTTGTCATTATTCGATTTTCTCATACGCCAAGCGTCACGGCTTGGCGTAAACATCATTATATTAGCGATTGATTTCAGCCAGATAGGCGGCAACACCTTCAGCCACAGTCTTAAAGGAAGCGGTATATCCGGCTTCACGAACCTTGGTCAAATCGGCCTGCGTGTAAGCTTGATAGCGGCCTTTTAAGTGATCGGGGAACGGCACCTCTTCAATTTCCCCTTGACCGTGAAACGCGATGACGGCGTTGGCGACGGCGCTAAACGGTTCGGCACGGCCAGTACCACAGTTAAAAATGCCGGAGATTTGTTGCTGCCAGAACCAGATATTCATTTGACACACGTCGCCAACATAGACGAAATCACGCTTAAATGTGTCACTGCCTTCAAACAGCTTCGGGTTTTCACCGTTTAAGATTTGCTGGTTCAGGTGGTAAGCAACGGACGCCATGCTGCCTTTGTGCTGCTCACGAGGGCCGTAAACGTTGAAGTAACGAAAACCGGTGATCGGTGGCAGTGTTTCACCGTGCGCCTTGGCATCGTCTTGCACGCGACGGACATAATTATCAAACTGCTGCTTCGAGTAGCCGTAAACATTCAGCGCGCCTTCATACTCTGGCGCTTCAATGAAGTCTCTGTCGCGGCCGCCATAAGTAGCCGCTGACGAGGCGTATAAAAACGGAATGTCACGGTCAATGCAGTAATGCAATAGCTCTTTAGAATATTCATAGTTATTGAGCATCATGTACTTGCCGTCCCACTCGGTGGTCGCTGAGCAAGCACCTTGGTGGAAAATCGCTTCGATAGGCCCGAAGTTCTCACCGGCCATGATTTGGGTAAGAAAGTCTTCCTTATCCATATAATCAGCAATATCCAAATCAACCAGGTTAACGAATTTGGTGCCGTCTTTAAGGTTATCGACGACAACGATGTCACGATAGCCTTGCTCGTTAAGTGCTTTTACTAAGTTGCTACCGATCATGCCGGCACCACCAGTCACAAAAATCATATCGTTACCTAATTCATCGTTGCAGGCGACAGACGCCGTCGCCATTATTGTTGACTGTGATAGTATGGTTACGCATCAACCGGGCAGAGGACTGAACCATACATGAAAACCCAAGACCGAATTATCCATGCTGCACTGGCTTTATTCAATCAACACGGTGAGCCAAATATTACCACGAATCATATTGCGGCTGATCTTGGGATAAGCCCGGGAAACCTTTATTACCACTTTCGTAATAAAGAGGCGATTATACACAGCATTTTTGATCAATACGCGCAAGATCTCGCCCTTGCTTTTGATCCTAGTCAGCCTCAAGAAGATACCCAAGTGCTGTTGCAACATTATCTCGATGCAACGTTCAGTTTGATGTGGCGCTACCGCTTTTTTTACGCCAATCTGCCCGATATTCTGCGTCGCGATGAAGCGCTACAGCATAAGTACCTCGATGCACAACAACAGCTTCAAACCAACCTGATGACTATTTTGCAGCATTACAGCCATGCGGGGTGGTTGAATCTGAGTGAGAGTGGGTTGGCTGCCGTGGGCGAAACCCTGAAGCAGGTCGCGTCAAGCTGGATTTTCTACCAAAGTGCGCAAGCGCCACAAACACATATTCATGCCGGTGTGATCTACAAAGGCGTTTTACAGATGTTGGCGTTGCTACATCCGCTGACTTCCTCGCAAGGGCAAACCGCTATCGCTTCATTAATGGACCACTATCAGCAGCAATTGGTTCGCCAAGATATACGCGCACTGGATACCTTAAACTAACCGGTCCAACGTCGTTTATTGTGTTTTGCGCGATATTCCGCCAGCCTAAGGCGGAATACACGATATGAATCACTGTCTCGTGCGGGTTATTGGCACAAACCTAATGAACGTGCCATGATAGCAGCCAATCATTCGCCGTACAGAAACTGTGCGGCGGCCTTCCAAAAGTAATCATCACCAGCATGGAGATTGCGATGACGGCTGCCTTCTATCAGCAAATGCGTCATCAGCTTGAGCAAGTAAAAGCTGATGGCTTGTACAAAAGTGAACGCCTTATTACTTCCCCGCAATCGGCCAGTGTGGCCGTTAATCATGAGCAACAGGTGCTCAATTTCTGCGCGAATAACTATCTAGGATTAGCCAATCATCCTGCTTTGATTGAGGCTGCCAAAGCAGGGATGGATGAGCACGGCTTTGGCATGGCGTCAGTGCGCTTTATCTGTGGCACGCAAGACGCTCATAAAACCCTTGAGGCCAAGCTATCTGACTTTTTGGGCATGGAAGATACGATTTTGTATTCGTCATGCTTTGATGCGAATACCGGCTTATTTGAAACTATCCTGGGGCCTGATGATGCCATTGTCTCAGATGCGTTGAACCATGCTTCGATCATTGATGGGGTGCGCTTGTGTAAAGCGAAGCGGTTCCGTTACGCCAACAACGATATGGACGAGCTGGAAGCGCAACTTAAAGCCGCGAAAGCAGCCAATGTGGCGAATATCTTGATTGTCACCGACGGCGTTTTCTCGATGGATGGCGTGGTCGCTAACTTGCCCGCGGTGTGCGATCTGGCTGAGCAGTATGGCGCGCTGGTGATGGTGGATGACTCCCATGCTGTGGGCTTTATGGGCGATCATGGCCGTGGTACCCACGAATACCACCAAGTCATGGACCGCGTTGATATCATCACTGGGACCTTGGGTAAAGCCATGGGGGGAGCCTCGGGTGGCTATACATCGGGTAAAAAAGAAGTGATCGATTGGTTGCGTCAACGTTCACGCCCTTATCTGTTCTCGAATTCACTGGCACCGGCGATTGTGTCGGCCTCTATTCGCGTGCTCGATATGCTGGCGGAAAGTGACCATTTGCGCGCACAGCTATGGGATAACAGCGCACATTTCCGAGCTCGCATGACTGAGGCAGGTTTCACGCTAGCAGGCGCGGATCATGCCATTATTCCGGTGATGCTGGGAGATGCCAAAGTCGCGAGTGAGTTTGCCGAACGTATGATGCAAGAAGGCGTCTATGTAGTGGGCTTCTCTTATCCGGTGGTGCCGAAAGGGCAAGCACGTATTCGCACTCAAATGTCAGCCGCACACACGCGTGAGCAACTGGACCGCGCGATTGATGCTTTCATCAAAGTCGGTAAAGAAATGCAACTGATTGGGTAATCGTATGACACAAACAAGCATGAAAGCCCTGGCGAAGCTAAAAGCCGAGCCCGGTATTTGGATGACGGAGGCGGCGCTGCCTGAGCTTGGGCATAACGATCTACTGATCAAAATCCGCAAAACCGCCATCTGCGGTACCGACGTTCATATTTACAAGTGGGATGAGTGGTCGCAAAACACCATTCCGGTTCCCATGGTAGTCGGTCACGAATATGTGGGTGAAGTGGTTGGGATTGGACAAGAAGTCAAAGGCTTCGCCATCGGTGATCGCGTCTCCGGAGAAGGCCACATTACTTGTGGTCACTGCCGCAATTGCCGCGGCGGACGCACCCACCTTTGCCGGAATACCGAAGGGGTCGGGGTCAATCGTCCTGGCGCATTTGCGGAATATTTAGTGATCCCAGCGTTTAATGCCTTCAAAATTCCAGCGGAAATTTCGGACGATTTAGCCTCGATCTTTGACCCATTTGGCAATGCGGTGCACACCGCGTTATCGTTTGATCTGGTCGGCGAAGACGTGCTAATCACAGGTGCCGGCCCGATTGGTATTATGGCTGCGGCGGTTGCGCGTCATGTGGGCGCAAGACATGTGGTGATCACTGATGTGAATGAGTACCGCCTACAACTTGCTCGGGATATGGGAGTGACTCGGGCGGTAAACGTCGCCGAGACCTCGATAGAATCGGTGATGGCTGAGCTTGGAATGACGGAAGGCTTTGACGTTGGCATGGAAATGTCGGGCGTCCCTGCCGCTTTTAATAGCATGTTGTCGGCCATGAACCATGGCGGCAATATTGCCTTGCTCGGGATCCCACCGAGCGATATGGGCATTGATTGGAACCAAGTGATCTTTAAAGGCTTGGTGATCAAAGGCATCTATGGTCGCGAAATGTTCGAGACTTGGTACAAGATGGCCTCCTTGATTCAATCAGGGTTGGATTTAACCCCCATCATTACCCACCATTACCACGTAGATGACTTTCAAGAAGGCTTTGAGATGATGTGCTCAGGGCAGTCTGGTAAGGTGATCCTCGACTGGCAGGGCTAATGTAAGAGGCCTATAACGCCATATGACCGGGTGATTGAAGGCTCACCAGGTGCTTGGCAATATTGACAGCGCTCACCCATGGGGTGGGCGTTTTTAATCCAACCAAGGAACTGGGTTAGTGGTATTGCCTTTACGACGAATCTCGAAATATAGCGATGGTGTTGATTGTCCGCCACTGTCGCCAACTAAGGCAATCGGTTCGCCGGCGGTCACTGTGTCGCCGACGTCTTTGAGTAATGCTTGATTATAGCCGTACAAGCTCATATCCCCCTTGCCATGATCGACGGCAATCAATAGCCCGTAGCCACGTAGCCAACTGGATAGCACCACTTTTCCTGCATGCGTCGCTTTCACTTCCGTGCCACGCTTGGCATCAATCACGATGCCATTCCAAGTCACTTCGCCGGATTGGCGCTCGCCAAAGCGGTGCAGGAGTTTGCCTTGGGCGGGCCAAGTGAGTTTTCCTTTGGCGTCACTAATGCCTGCCATATTGACCTGCGCGCGTCGTGCCGCCTCGGCGATTTGTTCTTGCAAGCGCTGCTTATTAGTTTTGAGCTCGGCTAAATATGCGCTGTCACTGGCAATCTTGGCGCGAATTTGTTTCGCCGTTTGGCTTTGTGCGTTTTGCTCAGTCTCAAGCTCACGCTTTTTATCGGTTAACTCTGCCACGAGCTGCGTTTGCTTATCCCGCTGCTGTTTGAGCTGGTGAGCGGTGAGCTGATAATCGGTACGGGTAGCGGCGAGTGACTCAATCGTTTGCTGCATTGTGCCTGCAACGATTTCGGCATAGCGCGTTAACCGGTCAAGGGTGGCTGGCGATTCTTGGCTGAGCAGTCGTTTGAGTTGATCGTGTTTGCCTTGACGATATTGCGCATCGATAAGCTCGCCCAGTTGGGCTTGTTGGGCGATCATTTCCTGCTTTAATCGCGCTTGTTGTTGCGTCAGCTGGGTAATGTCGGTATCTGTTTCTTGCAGGCTAGCTTGCGCTTGGCGGATGCGCCTGGACAATGTGTCAATCCGTTTAGATTGCGCTTTTAAGTCGCGCTGAAGTGCATTGAGTTTTTTATTGTGCGCGGCCAGCTGTGATTGTTGGCGGGCAATCTCATCGCTCACGCCCTCAAGTTGTGAGTTAGCGTGCACAGACCCTGTGAATAGACACAGAAAAACGCCAGTGCATAATGCACTGGCGCGGAGGGTTTGACCTAGGCGTGTTCGTTTCTCCCGCATGGGGAGATTATTTCAGATCGAACAGAGGCTTGCCAGTCATCTCTTCAGGAATCGGCATATCGGACAATGCCAACATGGTCGGTGCCAGATCAGACAGCTTACCGCCTTCTTTCAAGGTCACTGGTTTGCTACCGACATACATCAGTGGGACTGGTAAGTTGGTGTGTGCGGTATATGCACCGCCCGTTTCCTCGTTAACCATCATTTCAGCGTTACCGTGGTCGGCGGTGATCAGCATTTGACCGTCCACTTCTTTAATCGCTTCTAGCACGCGACCGATACAGCCATCGACAGCTTCACACGCTTGGACAGCAGCCTCGTAGACGCCCGTATGACCGACCATATCACCGTTCGGGTAGTTACAGATGATCATATCGAACTTGCCGGACTTAATCGCATCAACCAGTTTATCCGTTAGCTCTTCAGAGCTCATTTCGGGTTGTAGATCGTAAGTGGCCACTTTGGGTGACGCCACCAAAGAGCGCTCTTCGCCTTCAAATACGGTTTCCATACCACCGTTGAAGAAGAAAGTGACGTGCGCGTATTTCTCAGTTTCTGAAATACGTAGCTGGGTTTTACCGGTTTTCGATAGCCACTCACCCAAGGTGTTTGACAGGCTTGTCGGTGGGAAAGCCACCGTCGTATCGATATCGGCTGCGTATTCGGTCAGCATGACAAAGTCGGACAGTTCGGCATACTTCTTACGCGCAAACCCATCAAACTCAGGCATAAAGGCACGAGTCATTTCGCGCGCCCGGTCGGCACGGAAGTTCATGAAAATGACTGCGTCGCCGTCGTTGATGGTCGCTTTGTTGTCACCCTCACGGAAGATTTCTGTTGGGGCGACAAACTCGTCATTTTCTTCACGCGCATACGCCGCTTCGAGGCCTTCAACCGCGCTCGTTGCGCTATGCTCGCCTTGCGCCAAGGTCAACAAATCGTAAGCTCGCTCTACACGATCCCAGTTGTTGTCGCGGTCCATCGCGTAGTAGCGACCCACCAGTGAGGCCGTACGTCCTTTGCCTAGCTTGGCAAAAAGGGCGTCAAAACGCTCAAGTGAGGCTTTTGCGCTACGTGGTGGCGTATCACGACCATCCAAGAAGGCGTGCAGATAGATTTGATCCGCACCACGCTCAGCGGCCAACTCAACCATGGCAGCAATGTGGTCTTCATGGCTATGAACGCCACCTGGTGACATCAGACCCATGATATGAACGGCTTTGCCTTTATCCACGGCTTTATCGACCGCGGCAGTGAGTGCGGGGGTCTGGTTAAAGTCGCCATCGGCGATGGATTTGGTGATACGGGTGAGCTCTTGATACACCACGCGGCCAGCACCGATATTCACGTGACCGACTTCTGAGTTACCCATTTGCCCATCAGGCAGGCCAACGTCAAAACCGGATGCTGAAATCAAGGTGCTATTGTCGGCCATCAGGCTGTCGATAACCGGCGTGTTAGCATTGGTGATGGCATTATCGCTTTGTGGGTCACGATAGCCCCAGCCATCGAGAATCACCAGTGCAAGTGGTTTTTTCGCAGACATATTACGTCCTCTTAATTCAAGCTAAAGACTGACATTGGATGCCACTGACATTGGATGTCATGGAGCAGCCACTGAGGCTTGATGCCAGATTTGAGGCTAGCATCAGGCCTCAGTGGTGCAGTGTGCGTAATTTTACAACATTTTACGCAAGGATACGTAGGCTAAGATCAATTATTCCAGCTGATAAGTTAACCAGCAAGGGTTGCATGGCTTGCCTTCTACCCTTGACTCCCCTCATTATGGCGAAGATTGTCGGTATACGCGAATGGCTTCACTCGATGTCTGCGATTGATGAAACCTTCTTTCTTTTTAACATATTGAGGGGAACGAAAATTTATCATTCGATCACCGTGAGTGAGCAAGCGCGCGATTTCGTCTTGGTAGGCTGTAAAACCCTGACGAGCAGGTTATACTCGACACCATTTTCATTCCTTGATGGACTCTCGCCTCGCGGGACAAACAAGCAGTATAGAGCAAAGGTTATGCAGGAATATATCGATTTTGTCTCCAACAACATGATTCTGACACTGGTCTGGGTTGGCTTAGCTGCCACCTTGTTGATGTCGCTGATCAAACAGAAAACCGCCGCTTACAAAGTGGTGGCTCCGAACGATGCCGCGATCCTGAACAACCGTGAAAATGGGGTGTTTGTGGATATTCGCAGTCATGACGAGTTTCGTGCGGGCCATATCACAGGCGCAATCAATGTATTGCCCAGTGAAATTAAATCGCACTCATTTGGCGAACTTGAAAAACATAAAACTGACCCCATCATCGTAGTATGCAAGACCGGTCAAACCGCGGCTGACAGTGCGAATCAACTCGCCAAAGCGGGTTTTGAGTCTGTGTATGTGCTCAAAGATGGCTTGACCTCGTGGAACGATGCCAAAATGCCACTGGTCCGCGCCAAAAGCGGTAAAGGCAAAAGCAAAAAGAAAAAGTGATCCCTCACTCAAATCTCGAGCGACTGCATGACGCAGTGGCTCGCATTTTTTAATGTGCCCGGCACATAAGCAACTAGTTAGAAAGGACGAACCACCATGGCTGAAGCAGAAAACAACCAACAAGCCGAGCAAAACTTTGCTATCCAACGCGTTTTTCTTAAAGACGTGTCTTTTGAGGCGCCAAATTCACCTGACGTTTTTCAGCAAGACTGGGCACCTGACGTTAACTTAGATTTAGACACGCAAAGCCGCGAGCTGGGTGAAGGCATTTACGAGGTTGTTCTGCGTCTAACCGTGACCGTGAAAAACCAAGAGAGCAGTGCGTTCTTGTGCGAAGTACAACAAGGCGGCATCTTCTCGGTTACCGGCATGGATGCGCCGCAATTAGCGCATTGCCTCGGCGCTTTTTGCCCGAATATTCTTTTCCCTTACGCGCGTGAGACGATTTCTAGCTTGGTCGTTAAAGGGACGTTCCCACAGCTTAACCTTGCACCGGTAAACTTTGATGCCTTGTTCATGAACTACCTGCAACAGCAGGCGGACGCGAAATCTGGCGAAGAAGAAGACGCGCAAGCCTAAGGGGTCATTATGACAGATCTTGCTCCCACTCAAGACGCCGCGATTGTTGTATTGGGCGCTGGTTCGTACGGCACTGCCTTAGCGATCTCACTGGCGAGAAATGGTGCCAACGTTGTGTTATGGGGGCACGATCCACGTCATCTTGCGCAGTTGGAAATTGACCGTGCTAACCAGGCTTTTTTACCAGGCGTCGCTTTTCCAGACTCGCTGGTGCTTTGTGCCGATTTGTCCGTGGCGGTGAATGCCAGTCGTGATTTATTGGTGGTGGTGCCCAGCCACGTCTTTGGTCAAGTGCTCGGCCAAATCCGGCCCTACTTACGCGCGGATTCTCGCGTTTGCTGGGCCACAAAAGGGCTAGAACCGGAAACCGGACGCCTGTTGCAAGAAGTCGCGCGTGAACAACTGGGTGATTCGCGCTCGCTGGCGGTACTCTCGGGTCCCACTTTCGCTAAAGAGCTGGCGGCTGGCATGCCGACGGCGATTTCTGTTTCCTCGCCTGACCCTGAGTTTGTGCGTGATTTGCAAGAGACGATTCATTGCCAGCAGAGTTTCCGCGTTTACGGCAATCATGATTTTATCGGCATGCAATTAGGTGGCGCGGTAAAAAACGTGATTGCGATTGGGGCTGGGATTTCTGATGGTATCGGGTTTGGCGCCAATGCGCGCACGGCTCTAATTACGCGTGGCTTGGCGGAAATGACGCGCTTAGGTGAAGCGCTAGGCGCATCGCGAGAGACCTTTATGGGCATGGCCGGTTTAGGTGATCTGGTTTTAACCTGCACCGATAATCAATCGCGTAATCGCCGCTTTGGGCTGGCGCTTGGCCAAGGTGAAGGCGTGCAAGCGGCGCAGGATAATATCGGTCAAGTGGTTGAGGGCTTTCGCAACACCAAAGAGGTGTGGGCCCTGGCGCAGCGCGCTGGGGTTGAAATGCCGATTGTGGAGCAAATTTATCAAGTTTTATATCAGGGTAAATTGGCGCATCACGCTGCTCGAGACTTGCTGGCCCGCGATAAAAAATCCGAATAACGGCAACGTGTATCAGCATATAAATAGGCGCGCGGGGTGAGAACCGCGCGTTTTTTTTATACACTGGCACGGTAGGGGAACGTCCCAGTTGCCGGTGATTTTTGATAAGGATGAAGGCAGTGAATCAGGCTAAAAAAGAATGCCAACAGAACCGTGTGTGGCAAGCGGTAAAAACAGAAGCACGCGAACACTCAGAGCGCGAGCCCATGTTGGCCAGCTTTTACCATGCCACAATTATCAAGCACGATAATCTCGCCAGTGCCCTGAGCTATATTTTGGCCAATAAATTGTCGACGCCGTCGATGCCGTCGATGGCGGTGCGAGAAGTGATTGAAGAAGTGTATGCCAATGATGCGTCGGTGGCTGAATCGGCTGCCTGCGATATTTGTGCCACGGTAGAGCGGGATCCTGCGGTGGAACTGTACTCCACGCCCTTACTGTACCTAAAAGGATTTCATGCCTTGCAAGGCTTCCGTGTGGCAAATTGGCTGTGGCACCAAGGTCGCAAAGAGTTAGCGACGTACCTACAAAACCAAATTTCAGTGACCAGTCAGGTGGATGTTCATCCGGCGGCCACTATCGGACGTGGGATCATGTTTGACCACGCCACGGGGATCGTGATCGGTGAGACGGCGGTGATCGAAGATAATGTTTCTATCTTGCAAGATGTTACTCTCGGCGGGACCGGAAAAGAAGGCGGTGATCGCCATCCAAAAATTCGGACCGGTGTGATGATCGGCGCCGGTGCGAAAATCCTTGGCAATATCGATATTGGCGAGGGCGCGAAAATTGGATCATGCTCTGTGGTGCTCAACCCTGTACCGCCGCACACCACGGTGGCGGGCGTGCCGGCTAAAATCGTTGGGCGCCCGAGTTCACATATGCCCTCACTGGATATGGATCAAGAGTTTAACGGCTCACACAAAACGTTTATCTCTGGGGACGGCATATAACTGCTTTGACGCCAATCCACAAAAAAAACGGAACCGCACGGTTCCGTTTTTTGATCGCCATGCGCTAATCAGCGCAATATCGCGAGCGGCTTAGAACAGTTTTTCTGCCACTTCGTAAAGATCATCACGGAATGGGCGCTTCATGTTTTCAATGGCATCAATGATGTCATGGTGAACCATTTTGTCATTTTGAATCCCGACACAGCGTCCGCCTTCGCCGTTTTGCAGCAGGTCGACCGCATAGGCACCCATGCGCGAAGCAAGGATACGGTCAAATGCGCCTGGCTGACCGCCACGCTGAATGTGGCCCAAAATGGTCGCACGTGTTTCGCGGCCAGTTTCGGTTTCGATGAACTTCGCCAGTTCATTAGCATCGGTCATTAGCTCTGTAATCGCGATGATCGCGTGCTTTTTACCCTTATAAATGCCTTCTTTCACTTTGGCAAGCAGCTTGTCTTTATCAAGACCAATTTCCGGTGTGATGATGTATTCACAGCCGCCAGCGATCGACGCCATTAAGGTCAAGTCACCACAGTGGCGCCCCATGACTTCGACAATAGAGATCCGCTGATGCGACGAGGAGGTGTCACGCAAACGGTCGATAGCGTCGATCACTGTGTTCATCGCGGTCATATAGCCAATGGTATAATCGGTACCGGCGACGTCGTTATCAATGGTGCCTGGCAGGCCAATACAAGGATAGCCCATCTCAGTCAGTTTTTTCGCGCCCATGAACGACCCGTCACCACCGATAACCACCAGCGCATCAATGCCGTGCATTTTTAGATTTTGAATGGCTTGCTCACGTACTTTTTCGTCAGCAAACTCGGGGAAGCGAGCTGAACCTAAAAAGGTTCCGCCGCGGTTAATCACGTCAGATACGCTTGTTCGGTTTAGGCGTTCGATACGGTTTTGATGCAAGCCAAGAAACCCGTCATAAATACCGTAAACTTCTAATCCTTCGCTCAATGCGCTGCGAACCACACCGCGAATCGCTGCGTTCATACCTGGCGCATCACCGCCACTGGTCAAAACACCAATTTTTCTAACCATGGTTACCCTCTGACTGTTCGTCACTTATTTCGTGCCGATTGCGGAAATGGCAACCTGCTTGCCCCAGTGAACCCGCAATGACGCTTGCTTAAACTGTAATTTTCCTACTTCTGTAATAGTATTACAATTACTGTAGAAAAAAAGTTGATACATGTCAGCCCGATGAGCTTTTGTTCAGCCTCTCATCAAGGCTTTTGTTTTCCTTGCCACCACCTGTTTCCCTTGCCACCACCGATTTTGGGTCTTGATGAATCATGACATCCGCACCGGGAAAGGCGACCAGCAGCCTATCTTCTACGGCATCTGCAAGGGTATGTGCATCCACTAAGGGTAGCTCGTCATCAAGCTCTATGTGTAGTTGGATAAATTTTGTCATACCGGCTTGGCGCGTACGCAGTTGGTGAATACCATGAACGCCGACGACAGAACTGGAAAGTACCGCGATTTTCTCTTGCTCTTCAAGCGGTAACTGCCGATCAAGCAGTGATTGGACCGCCTCGTACGCCATTTTGACAGCTTGAGATAGGATAAAAACACTGATGCCGATGGCAAACCAAGCGTCAGCTTGCGTCCAGCCGTACCAACTCAATGCCAAGGCGACGATGATCGCAATATTCATTAATAAATCGGATTGATAGTGAAGTGCATCGGCAGCAATGGCTGGGCTGGCCGTTTTGCGAATCACCCATTTTTGGAATAAGACTAACCCTAGCGTAATCACGGTGGCACCTGCACTGACAGCAACGCCAAGCTCTGGCGATGCAATCGGCACTGGCTTGAACAAACGTTCAAGGCCACTGAGGAGCAAGAAAGAGGCTGATCCGACGATAAAGGTGGATTGCGCGAGTGCGGCGAGGGATTCGGCTTTGCCGTGCCCGAAACTATGTTCACTATCAGCAGGTTGAACGGCGTACCGCACCACAATTAAATTGGTCAACGAGGCCAGTAGATCGAGCAGTGAATCGACAAATGAGGCCAGCACACTGACCGATCCTGTTAGCCACCATGCAATCAATTTGGCCAGAAGTAAGGTGGTCGCTACCGCGGTGGCTGCCCACGCGGCGGCCTCGACCCAGAAAGCATACTGTTTTTTCATAAAAAAGGGCTGTGTAGTGAAACGCAACCCTTAGTATATAGGCTGTTGACCCGATGCGTATGACACGACGCAGATTTATCGTGAACAATTGCCTCGACGATCATGGTGGCCTTGGCCGCGCTTGCCTTTTTCTTTATCCCAACCGCCGTGTCGGCGTTGGTCATGCATCTTATCTAAGAAGATTTCTTGTTGCTCTGGCGTCAACACTTGCATCATGGCATGCATGTGGCGAGCGCGCTCGATCCCTTGGCCGTGCATTTGTCGGCCATGTTGTGGCATGGCATTGAATAGCTCGGTGGCCGCCGCTTCATCAAATTCAGGTTGAGTTAGCAGTGCCCTCATTTGCTGCCGGAATCCGTCACGCGCCTGGAGACGTTGATCGCGGTAAGTGTCGCGAAGGGTGTCGAGTTGTGATTGTTGTGCTTCCGTTAAGTCAAGATCCTGCCAGATCCCGCGGTTGGTGTCGTTACCGAACTGCGGTGCAGCAAGGGTGGGAATCGCAATGAGCGCGGCGGCTAAGCCAAGGGTTAAACGTTTCATCCTGTCTCTCCATCATTGAGTAGGTACACGTTTAGATTAACCCTTGGGATGTAAAGTCACGTTATGCGATGTAAAGATGGGTAAAGTCATGCCTGTGCCGATGTCGCTATGATAAAAAGATTGTATTCAGCGTTACTGAATTGAGGAGAGGGTCACGGGCGATGCAGCAGGTTCTAATTATTGACGATGACACCGAATTGACCGCACTGCTTGGTGAGTTGCTGTCATTGGAAGGGTTTTCGGTTCGCTGCGCGGACAATGGACAAATGGGCTTAGCAATGGCGAGTGAGTTACCGCCAGATATTATTTTGCTCGATGTCATGATGCCGGTCTTAAATGGTATGGAAACGTTACGGCAACTCCGCGCCACGTCACATGTTGCGATTTTGATGTTGACCGCACGAGGTGAAGAAGTAGACCGCGTGATGGGCTTAGAGCTTGGGGCGGATGATTACCTGGCCAAACCGTTTAGTGATCGAGAGCTTCTAGCAAGAATGCGGGCGATTTTACGACGCACTCGCTTACCGGACCCCGATCCGCCGACCCAAGCGCAAGAGCCTGTTTTAGCCCATGACGATGTGTGCGTTTACCCGCATCGGTTGGAAACAGTATGCCAAGGCGAGACGGTCGATCTGACCGGCATGGAGACAGAAATGTTGGCGTGCTTGCTGGCGCACCCGGGTGAAGTGGTAAGTAAAGCCCACTTGAGTGAGCAGGTGTTAGGTAAGCGTTTGATGCCCTTTGACCGTGCCGTGGATGTGCACATTTCCAATTTGCGCAAAAAGTTACCTGAGCGTGCTGATGCTAAACCAAGAATCAAAACGCTGCGAGGAAAGGGGTATTTATGGGTCGACTAGCCAGCGTGCGCCAAACCCTGTCGCGTGTTCCTTTTTTCTCCAGTTTGTATGGTCGGGTTTTCGTGATTTTTTGGCTCACATTATTACTGGTATTAGCGGCGGTCATTTGGGCCCAGCGTGGCGATCCGCGATCGCTGCACCCAGTGCCGGCCGCGGAGCAAGCACGTATTGCTGCTCAAATAAATCAGTTAGTGAACATCGCGACGACACGCGACATACCGATAGCCACGCTCGTTGCCAGACATAATCAGCGTCGTGGTCATCGCCACAGTCGGGCAGCGAACACCCTTTACTGGGTCCCTAAATCGGCCCGGATTGACGATTTACCGACCGAGTTACGTCGCTTTATGGCTCAAACCAATGAGACAGAGCAGCCGATGCAACGCTTGGTGCGTCGCGCCATGCTCGCCGGTCCTTTTTCTGTGAGTACGGATAACGCGCAAGGCAATCTTTATCATGCCCGTCGTTGGCAGCCTCGTCTTCCTTTCGTGTTGAAAATACTGGAAACGCCGCAGCATTTGTTGCTGGTCACTATGTTGGTCAGTACCCCCCTGTTGCTTTGGTTGGCTTATACACTGACGGGTCCGGCGCGGCGGTTTGAGGCGGCAAGTCGTCGTGTCGCCAACGGCGATTTAGTGCCGGATCCTGCGTTAGAGTGCGGCCCGAGAGAATTCAGTGAGGCTGGGAAGGGATTTAATCATATGGTTACGGCGCTCAATCAAATGGTGACCGGGCAACAGCAACTGGTGTCGGATATTTCTCATGAGTTACGGTCACCGCTGACGCGCTTACAAATGGCACGCGCCTTGGCGGAGCGTGAATTAGGACACAGTGATAGCTTGGCCAGGATTGAGCGGGAAGCGGGGCAGCTTGAAGCCTTAATTGCGGAGCTGCTTACGTTGTCAAAACTGCAAGCGCAAGGGCAGCTTGAGCGCGCGTCAGTTAGTGCGGATGTGTTGTGGCAGTCGGTGGTGGACGATGCGAGTTTCGAAGCGAATCAACAAGGCAAATCGATCACGATAACGCCATGGCCGTCGGTCACATTGAGTGTTAATTCGCGCCTAGCTTGTAGCGCGTTGGAAAACGTACTAAGAAACGCGATCCGTTATGCGCACCTAGGTATCGATATCACCACATTCATTGATGATACCATGCTGGTCATTCAGGTTGCCGATGATGGTCCGGGAGTGCCAGAGAGCATGTTGACCGATATCTTTCGGCCTTTTTATCGTGTCTCTGCCGCCCGAGAGCGGCAATCTGGCGGCTCTGGGCTAGGGCTTGCGATCACCGCGCAAGCGGTACAACAGCATGGCGGGCAGGTCCTGGCTCACAATCGACCGCAAGGCGGGTTAGTCGTCACACTTCGCTGGCCGGTGCATTAATATTGCGCTGGTTTCCCGCGGTTGCGACAATAACGGCTTATTTCTCACTGTGGTAACTGACCATGTTTGACATTGCGCTTTATGAGCCAGAAATTGCGCCTAATACGGGCAATATTATTCGATTATGTGCTAACTGTGGCGCTAACTTGCACTTGATTGAGCCGTTAGGCTTCGATTTGGAAGAGAAGAAGGTACGCCGTGCGGGGTTGGATTATCATGACTTGGCGCGGGTGACGCGACATGCGAATTATGCCGCCTTCTTTGATGCCATGGCGGGACGTCGGATCTTTGCTTGTACAACCAAAGCGACGCAATATCATACTCAGGCAACATTTGCGCCTGGCGACGTGCTGTTGTTTGGCCCTGAAACACGGGGGCTACCGCAGGATCTTATTCAGGCACTGCCGGACACGCAGCGTTTGCGTATCCCGATGCAGCCAGATGCACGCAGCCTCAACTTATCCAATGCAGTGGCAATTATTGGCTACGAAGCCTGGCGTCAGTTAGGTTTTGAAGGCGCATAGCGAACAGACTGACAGACAAAAAACGCCCCCTACCAATAGGGGGCGTTTTTATTCGCGAGCGCGTTGCTATTGGCTATTTAACCGCACAACGAATTACGCTTTTTTCGCTTCACCGGCGGCTTTCGCGATTGCAGCAAAGCCTGCAGCGTCAAGCGCGGCACCGCCAACCAAGGCGCCGTCGATATCCGGCATCGCGAACAGCTCTGCGGCATTTCCAGCTTTGACCGAACCGCCGTACTGGATGACCACTTTGCTTGCGACGTCTTCGCTGTAAGACGCAATGTGCTTACGGATGGCAGCATGAATGTCTTGCGCTTGCTGAGCGGTTGCCGCTTTACCGGTGCCGATTGCCCAGATTGGCTCATAAGCAATGATCGCACCGTTTAGCGCTTCAACGCCTTGAGATTGGATCACAGCGTCAAGCTGGCGAGAACACACCGCCAGGGTTTCGCCCGCTTCGTTTTGTGCGTCAGACTCACCGATACAAAGTACTGGCGTGAGGCCATTTTCTTTCAAGAAAGCGAATTTTTTCGCCACAAACTCGTCAGATTCTTGGTGATATTCACGACGCTCTGAGTGGCCGATAATAATATGGGTTGCACCAAAATCTTTCAGCATGTCGGCAGAGATATCACCGGTGAATGCACCGCTATTGTTGGTATCAACGTTTTGCGCACCTAACTTAATGGCGCTATCAGCCAGCAGTTGTTCGGCTTGTGCCAGATACATCACCGGTGGTGCGACGGCAACGTCAACGCCTTCAACGTCTTTGAGTTCAGCATTGAGGCCGTTAAGCAGTTCAGTGACCATGGCTTTGCTGCCATTGAGTTTCCAGTTACCCATTACCAATGGACGGCGCATAGGAGTTCCTCCGCGGTTTAGTTGATTTGAAGTCAAAAGATGTAAAGAAGGTAGTCTATTGTAGCGCGGCCTTCTCTGTTTAAAATCATAGAATGGCGAGAATGTCCTCGTTTTTACCCGTTTTGCGCGCAAAAGGGAACCTTCAAGTAGTAAAATTTCATCATTATTGCGCCAATGGGGCGGCCAAAGTGTGACAGAGGTGCTCGTGATGGCGACTATCTTGCGGCATGATGCAGGTTTGTGTTTTCAACGGAGTGAAACGATGCCTCATTTGGTGATGGAATACACCGACGCGTTAGCAGAGCGCGTGAACATTGATCAGCTGGTGGATGATCTGCACCAAGCGGCGATCGCGACCGATTGTTTTGACCCTGACGCGCTGAAATCTCGCGCTGTTCCATGCGCCGTTTGGCGTGTCGGCGCGCAAGCCGATCGCGGTGAGTTTGTGCATGTCGAGTTTCGCTTACTGGCTGGACGCAGTGATCAACAAAAACAGCAAATCAGTGACGCATTAACCGGGCCGCTGCGTGAGCATGCAGGCCATGTCACCAGCCTAACGGTGGAAGTCCGTGACATGGATACCACCAGTTATCGCAAGTGGGTCGGGCCCAATCATGCACTATGAGTGGCTCAATCGGTTTATCTCGATTGCGTTGGCGATGTGGGGGCGTTGGCTGTTTGTCCCACTTTAAATTCCATGATGTCCGCTTGGTGGCTGCGCAAGGCGTCTGGGTTGGTAAACGCAGTCGAAAAGCGCGAATACTGACGAGTCAGTGCTTGGAAGAGCATCATGTTGACGTGTAATGGATTTTTACCATGATCAATCATGCGATTAATATGGCTTAACATGGCATGGAGCTGTGGCTGAGTGGCGTGGGACGCATTGGCGATCACCTCTTCGCTCATCTTAAGCCGTAATGTTTCTAATGCACGAGGGTCGGTCTGGGCCAACGCCGCTAACTCATCAAAAGAAGGAAGGGTCTTCATCGCATACTCCTTACGCGTCGTCGGCCGCGTGGCCATGTTACCAAAGCGTTAAAGTAACTATGAGTCGGGGTTTGCCAGGGATCAAACTTGCGCTGTCTGGCTAAGCTAGCGCCGTGGATAGAGAGATGGACGACGTGTTGAGTAATCAATTGAATCAACGTCGTTTTTCTGGGATTATTTTTGTGGATAAAAATGCCCCGCTTTACCGTATGCGTATCAGCAAAGCAGGGGGAGGAATTACCAGTAATGCTCAGTGGTCACATTCCCGGGCTTGCGGCGTAAGTTTTTACTGAGGCCTTTTCCTTCCAGCAGTGTTTTCACTTCTTTTACCATGGCTGGGTTGCCACATAACATCACCTGGCTGTGCTCGGAGGTCAGAGGTAGACCAACCACGCGTTCGAGCAATCCGTCTTCGAGCGCGTGTGTTACCCGACCTGATAAGGCGCCAGCTATAGGCTCGCGACTAACAAAAGGCTGAACCACCAGTTGGTCAGGGTATTTTTCTGCCAGTGCGTTAATGCGTGCTTGATAGGTTAAATCGGCAGCAAAACGTACCGCATGGACCAAGATAATTTTGCGAAAACGCGACCAGACATCGCCTTGCTCCATCAGCGAAATATAAGGGCCGATGGCTGTTCCCGTGGCAAACATCCAAAGGTGTTGACCTTGTGGTACTTCATCTAGGGTAAAGTAGCCGGCTGGATCTTGGGTAATCATCACGTTATCACCCGGTTCGAGCGCGTGAAGGCGTGGTGACATCAGGCCGTCAGCCACACGTGTCGCATACACTTCTAAGTATTTACTTTGTGGAGGATTCACAAACGAATAGGCGCGCTGGATCAGTTTGCCATCGATCTCCATCCCTAGCTTTGTGAATTGGCCTGCCGTAAAGGGCGCGACAGGGGCGGATAACACCAGGCTGAAGAGATCCTTCGTCCAATGTTGGTTCTCCACGACATCAGCCTTGATCCAAGTGGCCATATTAACTCCTCACGTTTTATCTCCAATGCGATAAGTGCAGCGATGCTGTCCTGAAACAATGTGTTCTTCACGTTCCACCCGATAGCGGTCGCCCAGTAAGTGTCGAAATAACTGGATTTCTGAGCGACATAGCGCAGGACAGGTTTTCGCTGCTTGACAGATAGGGCAGTGATGTTCAATCAACATATAGTCAGCGCCGTCTCGATGGAGCTCAGCCATATACCCCTCGCTCTCTCTAAGATACGCCAAGGTTTGCAATTTAGCCTCTAAATTATCGCAATCTTTGAGCGCATCTTGGTATTGGGCGAAGGTGGCAGCTTCACGTTGGGCGATCACTTTTGCGACCCCTTGGTCGCCAAAAACCTCTTGCACCGAATCGATCAAGGTGACGGATAAATCATGATGACTATCCGCAAACCGTCGGTGTCCGGTGGCGGTTAAAGACCAGTGGCGAGTGGGCCGGCCAACTTTGGCGCGGATATCTTCAAAATCCACCAAGCCATCACGCTCAAGGCTTTGTAAATGCTGACGCACGCCCATGGTGGTCATATTCAGGTTATCCGCTAAGACTTTTGCACTGACACGGCCTTCGCGCTTTATGGTGTCTAAAATGCGGTCAGTGGATTTCATCGTCCGGACCTCGATTACCCCAATTGCAAATGTGCGAACGCATACTCACAATTAAATAAAGTAAAGTATTTATAAAAGGGTAATCGAAATCAATGTATTTGACCAGTCAGAGGCGGCATTCATCAATGTGAAGATTATAAGATGTGCGGTTTGATCGCTTCATCTTTACGGCTTAAATAGTGGGTCGAGCGAATACGGCGAATGGTCCGACATTGACCACGTACCACCAGGGTTTCTGTCGTGGCCAGATCGCCCTGTCGGCTGATCCCATCAAGTAGGTCGCCTTTGGTGATGCCGGTTGCGGCGAAGACAACATTATCGCTACTGGCCATCTGTGACAGCGTGAGGACTTGGTGGGCTTGAATCCCCATTTGTTGACACCGGGCCAGCTCTTGCTCTCCGTAAACACGGTTTTCTGGGGTGTCACCTTTCACATCGTGTCGAGGGAGCAAACGGCCTTGCATGTCCCCGCCTAGTGCACGGATCACGGCCGCAGAGACGACCCCCTCTGGCGCCCCGCCGATCCCAACCATGACATCCACTTCACTTTCTGGCATGCAGGTTAGAATAGAAGCAGCTACATCACCATCTGGAAAGGCGAATACTCGGATCCCTTGCGCTTGCATACTGGCAATAATGGCATCATGACGAGGTTTTGCTAAGGTGGCGACGACGAGGGTGTCGAGGGTTTTTCCGAGCGCAATGGCGACATTCTTGAGGTTTTCAAGCAGGGGCTTATTGAGGTCAATCACACCTTTGGCGCCAGGCCCCACCACTAATTTTTCCATGTACATATCTGGCGCTTTTAAAAAGCTGCCCTTTTCTCCAGCGGCCAGCACTGCCAAGGCATTGGCCTGACCCATTGCTGTCATGCGTGTGCCTTCAATCGGATCAACGGCAATATCAACCGCTTCACCGCCCAAGCCGACTTGCTCGCCAATATATAGCATGGGGGCATCGTCGATTTCCCCTTCACCGATGACGACTTCACCGTCAATCTCGGTCAGGTTTAGCAAGGTACGCATTACCTCAACCGCTGCGCCATCGGCTGCGTTTTTGTCCCCTCTTCCCAACCACTTATAACCCGCGAGAGCGGCGCCTTCGGTGACGCGAGAAAAAGCCAATGCGAGATCACGTTTCATGAGTACTCCGGAATGTCAGCCACATTAAGACAGGCGTTAGCCTAATTTGCGCGCAGTTTACCAGAAATAGAAAACGTTTGCGTAACGAGTGCGGCGGTGATTTTTATCTTCGCAGTGCGATAGTTGGCGAAGTCGCTGCATTTTTGCGCACTTGTCTATGCATAGGTAGTGAGAATAGTGGCAGTCTGACACCACCTGAGTACAATAAAGTCGGGGTGCACACCTGTTGCACGGGTTACTGCCGGATAAGCAGTAACGGGATCAATCGTCAGAAATAAGGTGGCCTTGATGTCATTGGAAGTATTAGAACAACTCGAAGCTAAAGTACAAATGGCGGTGGATACGATTTCGCTGCTACAAATGGAAATCGAAGAGCTCAAAGAAAAGAACGGGTCGCTGGAGCAAGATGCAGTGGCTGAAAAAGAAAGCCGTGAGCAATTAGCGCAAGAAAACGCCAAGTTAAAAGAAGAGCAAGAAGCTTGGCAGAATCGTATCCGCAGCTTACTCGGTAAGATCGAGAGCGTTGAATAAACCAAAAACAGAGCCGATGGGCTCTGTTTTTTATCGGTCAACTGACGCCACTAATCCTCGTCGAGATCATCGTCTTCTTCGTCGACTTCGGTGATGCTGAGCGGATCCGGCGATAAGATGACGCCAGTGGTGTCCGCATAGACATGGTCATCCGGCAAAAAGGTGACGCCGCCAAAGTTCACGGGGACGTCGGTTTCACCGGTGCTTTGTTCATCAGCGCCCACTGGAATAGAAGCCAAGGCCTGGATACCTATGTCGATTTCATCGATGGTATCCACGTCGCGCACGCAGCCATAGACAATCATGCCAGCCCAGTCGTTATCTGCCGCGAGCTGTGCAATCTCGCCATCAATTAATGCGCGACGTAACGAGCCACCGCCATCGATCAACATAATCCGCTGCTCGCCGTCTTGCTCGGCCATCTCGCGAATTAAGCCTGTATCTTCGAAGCATTTTACCGTGGTAATTTGGCCACCAAACGAGCTGCGGCCCCCATAAGAGCTAAACATTGGCTCCACGACATCCACTTGGTCGAGGTACATGTCGCATAGTTCCGAGGTATTGTATTCCATAGTCTAACTTCTTGTTGAGGCAGAAAAAGGCTGGCAAGCTTGCGCTGCCAACATGGCAAGTCCAAGTATAACGGGGCAATAAGGGTTTGCAATGACAAAGCGGCTAATCTGTGTCTTTATTAGACTAACAGCATCCCAGTCATAAATAGCCCATTAGTCACTAAGGCGCAGCGCACCATGTTGCCCATCATTGGCCGAAGCGCGTTAGCATTCGCCGTTTGATACACTTCGCGTCCGTGGCGAACCAATAAGGGCACACTCGCCAAGAACAACCATCCCAGCCAAGCTTGTAAGGTCAACGCGGCAAATAATGAGTAACAAACAATCGCACCGGCAAGTAGGATGACATGGTACTGGCGGCCTCGCTCGGGACCCAAGCGCACGACCAGGGTGTGTTTGCCACAAGCACGATCATTATCAATGTCTCGTAAGTTGTTGATGTTGAGCACGCCGACAGCCAGCAATCCGCATGCTGTCGCAGGCAAGATCACTAGCGAGTCAATCTGTCCAACTTGCAAATAGTAGGTCCCGGCGACGCCTAACCAACCAAAAAACATCAGCACCGATAAATCACCGAGGCCTCGATAGCCGTAAGGTTTATTGCCGACGGTATAGGTGATCGAAGCGACGATGGCCATCAGGCCGAGCAATAAAAAGCTAATAATATCGGTGGGTTGCTGACAGGCAATCGCGATCAGTCCGCCGCCACTTAACACGGTGAGGGCAATATTGAAGGTCAGGGCGCGGCGCATGGTGGCGAGGCTCACTTTGCCCGATTGGATGGCACGCATCGGGCCTAAACGGGTCATGTTGTCCGTGCCTTTTATCGCATCCCCGTAGTCATTAGCAAGATTCGAGAGGATTTGTAAGAATAAAGCGGTGATCAGCGCCATAACACTGATAGACCAAGAGAGGTTGCCTTGCGCTGCGGCGACCGCACTCCCTGATAAAATGGATGTCACGGCCAAAGGCAGCGTTTTGGGTCGCGCAGCATCAAGCCAAATAGCGAGCGTAGGGTGCAGCATAGCGATCCTCGAGACGAAAAAACGATGTCGCTATTATTACGCAAGCAGCACAAGGAGTAACGAGTTCGCGACTGAAATCCGGCTTCCTATTGCGCCAGCTCAAGTTTTGATGCAAAAAGGGCAGCGTTTGCTGCCCTAAGTTCGATAGTTGACGTGTCGTGACTACAGGATAAACCGACTTAAGTCTTCGTCATCCACCAGCTCTTCGAGGTGGCTACGGACGTATTCTGCGTCAACCACAACCTGTTGACCGGCGCGTTCACTGGCTTCGTATGAGACATCTTCCATCAGTCGCTCCATCAAGGTATGCAGACGACGCGCACCGATGTTTTCGGTTTTCTCATTGACTCGCCACGCCGCGGAAGCTAGCTCATCAATACCGCTTGGCTCAAAGCTCAAGTCAATCTCCTCGGTTTTGAGTAGTGCCGAGTATTGCTGGGTCAGTGAGGCGTTCGGCTCGGTAAGAATCCGTTTGAAGTCATTGGTTGACAATGCTTCTAGCTCGACGCGGATCGGGAGACGGCCTTGTAGTTCCGGGATCAAATCTGACGGACGTGAGACCTGAAATGCACCAGAGGCAATAAACAGGATATGATCGGTTTTGATCATGCCATGCTTGGTTGAGACCGTACTGCCTTCAACTAACGGTAAGAGATCACGCTGTACCCCTTCACGTGATACATCGCCACCACTGGTGTTACCCGACTTACAAATCTTATCGATTTCATCCACGAACACGATGCCATTGTTTTCCACCATGTGGATGGCTTGCTCTTTGATTTCTTCTTGATTGACCAGCTTAGCCGCTTCTTCTTCGGTCAGCGCCTTCATTGCGTCTTTGATTTTCATCTTACGCTTTTTAGTGCTGTTGCCGGCAAGGTTTTGGAACATCCCTTGCAGCTGATTGGTCATTTCTTCCATGCCCGGTGGTGACATGATTTCTACGCCCATTTGCGGCGCCGCAACATCGACTTCCACTTCTTTGTCGTCAAGTTTACCTTCGCGTAATTTTTTACGGAAGCTTTGGCGTGTTGACGAATCTTCTTGGGTCGCTTCGTTTTGGCCCCATGCATCACGCGCTGGAGGCAGTAAGATGTCGAGGATACGATCTTCCGCTTGTTCTTCGGCGCGGAATTTGACTTTTTCCATCGCCTGCTGCTGGGTCAGATTCATCGCCACATCCGCGAGATCACGAATAATGGTCTCGACTTCTTTACCCACATAGCCGACTTCGGTGAATTTGGTCGCTTCTACCTTGATAAAAGGCGCATTAGCTAATCGCGCAAGACGACGTGCAATTTCGGTTTTACCGACACCGGTGGGGCCAATCATCAAGATGTTTTTCGGGGTCACTTCCGCACGCAAGTCTTCTGGCAGTTGCATACGGCGCCAGCGGTTTCGCAGTGCGATCGCCACCGCACGTTTGGCATTGTCTTGACCAATAATATGGCGGTCAAGTTCGTGCACGATTTCGCGTGGAGTCATTTCAGACATCACTAATCCTGTTTATTACTCTCGAGTTCTTCAACCGTGTGTTGTTGGTTTGTAAACACACATATATCACCGGCGATGGTTAGCGCTTTCTCTGCAATCTCGCGGGCGTCTAACTCGGTGTTTTCTAACATGGCAACGGCGGCGGCTTGCGCATAGTTACCGCCTGAGCCAATAGCAATCAGATCGCGCTCGGGCTCAACCACATCACCATTACCGGTAATGATTAAGGAAGCGGTTTCATCCGCGACAGCCAGTAGGGCTTCAAGGCGACGCAGCGCGCGATCGGTTCGCCATTCTTTGGCAAGCTCAACGGCTGCTTTGGTTAGGTGCCCTTGGTGGAGCTCAAGCTTACGCTCAAAGCGCTCAAATAAGGTAAAGGCATCTGCGGTACCGCCAGCAAAACCAGCGAGCACTTGGCCGTTATACAAGCGACGAACTTTTCGCGCATTACCTTTCATGACGGTATTGCCGAGCGATACTTGACCATCGCCAGCAATAACCACTTTACCTTCGCGACGGACGGAGACGATTGTAGTCACGGGAACCTCTTTGTTTGTGTCTGGTGCACCAGATGGGTGATTAATCTAGATGGTTGGGTTTTGACGCTGACTTTTCAAGGGGAGAGCGCAATACTTTCCCCGTTCGCTATTCCCAATACCAAATAGCACAAGGTTCGACACCGGCGCGACGCAGCATATTGCGATCTTTCTCTGCTTGGCGCTTGCGCGGGTAAGGGCCAAGCACCACACGATACCAAGTGCCTTTCTCACCAGGGCTTACCTTGATTTGGCTTTCTAGCCCTTGAAACGCAATGATCGCTTTACGTTCATTAGCCT
Organism: Salinivibrio sp. MA607; assembly: GCF_001996245.1. Taxonomy (NCBI): domain Bacteria; kingdom Pseudomonadati; phylum Pseudomonadota; class Gammaproteobacteria; order Vibrionales; family Vibrionaceae; genus Salinivibrio; species Salinivibrio sp. MA607. Next base: position 167,686 of record NZ_MUFJ01000001.1, read on the forward strand.
GCCCTTGGCTACGGTAAGCACCGCATTGCATGAGGTAAGGACGGGTCGATTGTGGCAGCGCTTTTGCTTTCACTTCTACTTCCTTGCCTTCCAGCTCTTCGATGTAGCTCCATTTTTCTTTGGGCTTTTTCGGTAGACTTTCTACCTGGCTTTGCGTGGCCGGTTGCGTGTGAGACACGGGGGGAGAAGGGGGTGTCGGTGCATCGGTTTTGCTCAACCAATACAGGCCATAAGCAAACGCACCCACTAAGACGACAGCAAGCAGCGCCCATTTAAATGGGAATCCAGCCCGCGTCTTGGTCGGTTGGCGGCGAGTATTTTTTTTACGCGGCGCTTTGCCACGTTTAACGTAATCACGAGTTGCCACAGCAAATAATCAAATTAAGAAGCCAGTAAAGGGCTCATATTACTGGCTTGAGCCCGTGCTGACTAGTCTTACTACCGAGACGGAGGGGCGACACTCTCACGGATCACCAGCTTGGCGTCCAAAAGGCGGGAGCCGGGGGTCACTTCTCGTCCTTGTAACGTGTTTAGCAGCATCAACATGGCTTGGCGGCCAATGTCATAGCGAGGCTGCGAAACGGTCGTGAGTGGTGGTTCGCAATACTCGGCGAATTGGATATCATCAAAACCAACAATGGAGATATCTTGCGGGACCCGCATGCCTAAACGTTTCGCTTGTTGCATCGCGCCGACGGCCATGACATCGCAGTGACAGAATACCGCAGTGGGTGGCTCAGGCAGTGAGAGCAAGTTGGTGATGGCACGCGCTCCGGAGGCAAAACTAAAGTCACCGACGACGCTATACGCTGGATTGATGGTGATCCCCGCTCGATGTAACGCTTGCTGATACCCTTGTGAGCGGAACTGCGTTAATGCTGTCTCCGGTACGCCGGTAATGTTAGCAATCCGAGTATGGCCGACTTGGGTGAGATAATTAACCGCTTCAAAGGCAGCGGTAAGGTTATCGATATGAACCGTCGGTAATTCCAGATCGGGCGCATATTCACAGGCCATGACCAGTGGCGGTAAGTTTTTTTGCTCAGGCTTGCTGACATCAAAAGGGACGTCGGAGCCAAGCAGCAGCATGCCATCCGCTTGTTTAGTAAACACCAGATTGACGAATGAATTTTCACGGTGGTGTTGCTGGGCACTGTCACCCAGTAGAACTAAGTAGCCATGTTCCATGGCGGCTTCTTCAATGCCGCGAATAATCTCACTAAAGTAGGGATCACAAATGTCCGGTACAATAGCGACGATGGTTTTTGATTCATTGCGACGCAAGTTACGCGCAAGTGAATTAGGGGAATAACCAGCTTCAACCACAGCATGTTCAACTTTTTTACGCGTGCTGGCTGACACCTTCTCTGGGTTCATCAGCGCGCGCGATACCGTTGCTGTGGATACACCGGCAATGTGGGCAACGTCCTTCATTGTCGCCATAATGACAGTCCTCTTGTTATCTATATTGTGAGATCAAACAGTTATTAGCTCATCTGACCTGTTTTCTTAGCCAATTGCGGCCCTATTTTACCTATGCTTGTCCAATTTAAATACGGACAAGCTAACACTTATTGCAATGAAAGTGTGACTTGTGTCGACTTACGGCAAGGGAGTATTAAGAAAGGTCTTGCGGCTCGACATCTAAAGACCAACGTACTTTGCGCGAAAGGGGTAATTGATGGACTGCAGGAAGAGCCACCGTTAGCCACTGCTGCATCACTTTTCGACTTGGGGCTTGGATTAATAATTGCCAGCGATAACGGCCCGCGCGTTTGGCCATCGCTGCGGGCATAGGGCCCATGACATGGCTTTCATCGTGTTGAATGGGGGAGGCAGCGAGCGTTTGACGTACTTGTTGTAAAAACTGCTGCACACTGTTTTCTTCATGGCCTTCGGCGCGAAATAAACTTAAGAACGTATAGGGCGGAAGCCAAGCTTGGCGGCGTTCAGTGAGCGCCGACTCCGCAAAGGCTTGATAGCCTTTGTGTACCAGCGATTGGATCAGGCTGTGCTCGGGATGGTGCGTTTGTAATAGCACCGTCCCTGGCTTGCTGGCGCGACCGGCGCGGCCGGCGACTTGCACCATCAGTTGCGCCAACCGTTCAGGCGCGCGAAAGTCATTACTAAACAAGGCACCGTCGACATCAACTAACGCCACTAGGGTGACATTGGGAAAATGATGGCCCTTAGCGAGCATTTGTGTGCCCAGTAGGATCTGATATTCGCCCTTTTCTATGCCATTAAGGTAGGTTTCCAAGCTGCCCTTACGGCGGGTATTGTCGCGATCAATACGCACGGTTTTATATTCAGGAAAGAGCTCGCCCAACTGGCTTTCAAGCTGCTCGGTGCCCACGCCGACACTGATTAACTGGGTGGAGCCACAATCGTGACACTGGTGCGGAACGGGTTTTTGGTGGCCACAATGATGACAACGCAATTCTTGCTGTTGCTGGTGAAGGGTGTAGTAAGCATCACAACGTTGACAATTCGCGAGCCAGCCACACTCGTGGCACATCATGGCGGGCGCATAGCCACGGCGATTTAAAAACAACATGACCTGATTGCCTTGTTGTAGGTGCTGGCGCATTTCGGCGATCAACGGCGCGGATAATCCAGCGTCGAGGTAATGGCCCTTAATATCGAGTATTCCCTGACGTGCGGTCACCGCATTACCTGGACGCTGAGTCAGCTTGAGGTACTGATATTTACCGGTTTTTGCGTTATGCAAGCTTTCCAAAGAGGGGGTGGCAGAACCGAGTATCACCGGCACTTTTTCTTCATGACCACGCATAACCGCTAAGTCTCGGGCATGATAACGAAAGCTATCTTGCTGTTTATACGAGGGGTCATGCTCTTCGTCAATAATGATAATGCCTAAATTAGCCATCGGCGTGAACAGGGCAGACCGTGTACCAATGACGATTGCTGCTTGATTCTCGCGCGCGGCCAACCAGGCTTTTAGTCGATCGTTATCATTTAAGCCTGAATGCATCACGGTTACCGGGACATGAAAGCGGCGCTCAAACCGGCGAATGGTTTGTGGGGTGAGGCCGATTTCTGGTACCAAAATTAAGGCTTGTTCACCGCGAGCAAGCACAGGTTCGAGCACGTTTAGGTAGACCTCTGTCTTCCCTGAACCGGTGATCCCCTCGAGTAAAGCACAAGCAAAGCCGTCATTGGCATTGATGGTGGCAACCGCCATCGCCTGTTCATGGTTGAGTGCCGGTTTGTCTTCGGTGACGGCAAAATGCGGTTGCCAGGCTTGAGCGTTTAGCGGTGGTGTGTAGGGGGCTATCCAACCTTTTTCGGCCAGGGTTTTTAGCACTGGTGCGCCGATGTCTTGTTCGATCAAGTCGGCATGGGTGGCAGGGCCGTGTGTGAGCAACTGCAATACCCGAGCTTGTTTAGGGGCACGGCTCAGGCCCGAGAGGGGTTGGTTTTGTCCTGACTCGGTAATTTGCCACCATTTTTGCTGTTGTAATGCCGCAGGGCGTCCTTTTCGAAGCAGGGTTGGCATCACAGCGCCCATCGCATCCCCTAGCGGATGATGATAAAAGCGGCTTGCCCAGTGGAGTAAATGATAGACGCCGGGCGTCCAAACCGGTTGGGTATCCAATACGGCATCGAGCACCTTGAGTTGGCTCGCGTCCACACTGGCGGTTGCGGATAAGCCGGTGACAATGCCAACCTTGTGCTGGCGGCCAAAGGGCACTTTTACCCGCCCACCGATGATGGGGTGTTGATTCTCACCGATTCGGTAATCAAAAGTTTTCGCTAACGGGACCGGTAGGGCCACCTGAGCAAACTGTTCCATCACAACATCTTATTGACCAGAAGGGGGCTCAGTGTAACGGTTCGCCTTCGGTTGGCAAAGCCTTGTTGTACGGTGACGCGGCGTGGTGATTGCACAAAAAAGTTGCGAAACCGAGGGGGCTTGATTAGAATTGCGCGCCTTAGAAAATATTTGTTAACGACGTGTGGTGCCCGGCTTAGGATCGGGAGAGCGACACGGCCTTTAAAATGAGGTTATCCCTATGAAAGCTGGTATCCATCCAGAGTACAAAGCCGTCACAGCAAAATGCTCTTGCGGTAACGAATTTGCGTTCAGCACAACCCTAGGTAAAAACATCAACCTAGACGTGTGTGACAAATGTCACCCATTCTACACCGGTAAGCAGCGTATCCTTGATGCTGGTGGCCGTGTTGATCGCTTTAAGAAACGTTTCGGTGCCCTTAGCAGCAAAAAATAAGCAGCTATTGACCGAATATAGAGAAGGGACGCATCAGCGTCCCTTTTTTTGATTGTATCGTCCTAGTATTCGGACAACAGGTCCGAGCATCATCGCGAATACGGCGTTAGTACTGGTGGACGTTTCCCCGCTGCGTTACCATCTTTACCCTTATACAAACCTTTCCTGTGTGGTTTGTAGAGTGTCTGGCTAATATCGGTCATCCTTCCCTGCCGGTATTGGTTACCCCTTCACGATAATAACTAGGAAAACGACATGTCGGACGATAAACGCCAGCAAGCGCTGGATTATCATGCATACCCTACACCCGGAAAAATCTCTGTCGAACTCAGTAAGCCTGCTGATTCAGCGGCGGATCTTGCTCTCGCCTACAGCCCAGGCGTTGCTGAACCTGTGCGTGAAATAGCCCAAGATGCGGATGCCGTATATCGCTATACCGGTAAAGGCAATATGGTTGCGGTGATCTCAAACGGCACCGCGATTTTGGGGTTAGGGAATTTAGGGCCGATGGCGTCAAAGCCTGTCATGGAAGGCAAAGCGTTATTGTTCAAGCGTTTTGCCGGCTTGGACTCGATCGACATTGAAGTTAAACACCGCACCATCGATGAGTTTGTTGATACCGTAGCCAATATTGCTGACACCTTTGGCGGTATCAACCTTGAAGATATCAAAGCCCCAGATTGTTTTGAGATCGAAAAGCAGCTGATTGAACGCTGTGAAGTGCCTGTCTTCCATGATGATCAACATGGTACCGCGATTGTCACTGCTGCGGGGATGCTTAACGCGCTCGAGTTGCAAGGCAAAGATATTGGTGAAGCCACCATCGTGTGTCTCGGTGCGGGTGCCGCTGCGGTGGCCTGTATGGAGCTATTGATTAAATGTGGCGCCCAGCGCGAAAAGATTTACATGCTGGATCGCAAAGGGGTGATTCACACCCGTCGTGATGACATTAACAAGTATAAGCAGCTGTTTGCCAATAACACGGATAAGCGTACCCTCGAAGATGTGATTGAAGGTGCGGATCTCTTTGTTGGCGTATCAGGCCCGGATTTGCTCTCGCCTGAGGCATTAAAACTGATGGCGGATAAGCCTGTCGTGTTTGCCTGCTCAAACCCAGATCCTGAAATTAACCCAGAGGTTGCGCACCAAGTCCGGGATGATCTGATCATTGGAACGGGGCGTTCGGATTACCCGAATCAGGTGAATAACGTCTTGTGTTTCCCGTTTATTTTCCGGGGAGCATTAGATGTGCGTGCCAGTGAGATTAATGATGCGATGAAGTTGGCCGCCGTTGAAGCGATTCGTGGTTTGGCGAAAGAGCCTGTACCACAATCGGTCTTAGATGCCGCGGGCTTGTCTTCACTCAGTTTTGGCCCGGATTACATCATTCCCAAGCCGATGGATGCCCGTTTACTGCCCAAGGTAGCACGTGCCGTGGCGCTTGCGGCCGTCGAAACCGGCGTAGCCCGTATTGAGATGCCAGACAACTATATGTTGTAAAGAAAACATGCTGTAAAGAAAACATGTTGTAATTAGAAAACAGTGTCTTACCATAAAAAAACCGCCGATGGCGGTTTTTTTGTTTAGTATTCACTGTCGTCAAACTCAATACCCAACTCTTCCATGATCCGACGTGCCTCGGCAGGAATGCTATCGGGTTTATCCTTACGGATGTCGTCATCGGTTGGCAGAGGCTGCCCGGTATAGGCATGTAAAAATGCCTCACACAATAGCTCACTGTTGGTCGCATGACGCAGGTTATGAACCTGACGGCGAGTGCGCTCATCAGTAAGAATTTTTAATACTTTAAGTGGGATAGAGACGGTGATCTTCTTTACCTGCTCTTTCTTTTTACCATGTTCGGCATACGGATTAATGTAATCGCCGTTCCACTGCGCCATGTCTCACCTATCTTGATTATGGAATACCCAGAATGATGCTGCGGAGATTTTAGCTATATTAACCGCCACATGCAAAGGTGTTTAGACGTCTAGAAGTGTTGACGTCCCAAAAGCGCCGAGGTAAAGTAGTATGATGACGACTGGATCACGTAAACCGTGCCAGCGCAACAAGAGCAAGGATGAACCATGACAGGTAAAAAAACCGACACCATTGCCGTTCGAACAGGAATTGGCACTGACACGCAACATCATGCGGTTGTGCCGCCTTTGTATTTATCAACCAACTATCGTTTTCCTGCTTTTGGCGACGTTCCCACTTATGATTATGCCCGTGGGGGCAATCCAACTCGAGCTCAGTTAGAGCAAGCGTTAACGGAACTGGAAGGCGGAGCCGGTGCCGTGGTGACCAACTGTGGGATGGCAGCCATTAACTTGGTGTTGTCTTTACTGGATGCAGGGGATCATATTGTTGCACCGCACGATTGTTATGGTGGTACCTATCGCTTGTTAGAGTCACGCGCCAAGCAAGGGATTTGGCAGGTCAGTTTTATCGATCAATCTGATCACCAGGCGTTAACCGCTGCGCTGGCAAAACAGCCGAAACTGGTGTTAGTTGAAACACCCTCTAATCCGCTATTGCGTGTGGTCGATATTGCTAAAATCTGCCAACAGGCCCACCAAGTGGGGGCATGGGTGGTGGTCGATAACACCTTTTTATCGCCAGCACTCCAACAGCCGTTTTCACTGGGTGCGGACATCATCGTGCATTCCACTACTAAATTTATTAATGGTCACTCTGATATTGTCGGTGGCGCTGTAGTGGCGAAGACGCCTGAATTGGCTGCAACATTAGCGTGGTGGGGCAACTGCTTGGGCGCAACAGGCAACGCCTTTGACAGTTATATGACATTGCGAGGGTTGCGTACTTTGGGCGCTCGGGTTAAACAACATCAACAAAATACGCAAGCGGTATTAGCCTATTTGCAAACAGTCCCTGCGGTGCGGCAACTCTATTATCCCGGTTTGGCGACACATCCAGGCCATGACATTGCCGCCCGTCAGCAGTTTGGATTTGGTAGTATGCTCAGCCTCGAGCTGGACACGGACTCCGCTGGGATCGCACGTTTTATTGAAGGCTTATCCTTATTTGCGCTTGCCGAGTCGCTGGGCGGGGTAGAAAGTCTGGTCACGCATCCAGGGTCAATGACCCATCGTGCGATGAGTGATGACGCGCAAGCCGAGGCTGGCATTACCCCGACGTTGCTGCGTTTTTCTATTGGACTAGAAGACGCAGAAGACTTAGTGGCCGATTTGGCGCATGCCTTCGCCCATTTAGCTAACCAGTAAAACCGATTGCTATAGGTGTTGCTGTCATAGCACGCCGCTTTATTGATATTTATTGAGACCAAGAGAGACCTCGCCATGCACGCGCAACCGATGGACACCGCCCCCGAATCACAACGCCAATTGCATAAATTTGGTGGCAGCAGTTTAGCGAGCCCAGATTGTTATCGCCGTGTGGTCGATGTGCTGACGGGGCATGCAAAGGCGCACGACTTAATTGTGGTCTCTGCGGCGGGGAAAACGACCAATCAGCTCATTGCTTGGCTCGCTCAACTGGGCAAAGATGGCCGGTTGGCGCATGAGACCTTGCAAGGCGTCCGTGCCTTTCAGCAAGACTTGATTGAAAATCTGATCAACGGTGATCACAAACAACAGTTGGTTGATGCCTTATCTGCTGACATCGCGACGATCGCGTCGCTCGGGGAGACAGCGCTGAGCGACAGCGTACAAGCCGATGTGCAAGGGTTCGGAGAGGTTTGGTCGGCGCGTTTATTAGCCGCGCTGCTTAATCAGCAGTGTCGTCAGGCGGTGATGTTGGACTCGCGCCACTGTTTACGCGCGGAACGTGCGGCTCAACCCGAGGTCGATCGCGGCGCATCATGGCCACTATTACGGCAGCAACTTTCTCAGCACACGCAATCTCACGTCGTGATTACGGGATTTATGGCGCAAAATCAAGCTGGGGAAACCGTGCTTTTGGGGCGTAACGGGTCAGATTATTCGGCCACGGTACTCGGTGCGTTAGCGGGGGTCCGCCGCGTGACTATATGGAGTGATGTTGCCGGTGTATACAGTGCGGATCCACGCCACGTCGAGAATGCTTGCTTGTTACCCTTAATCCGATTGGATGAAGCAGGCGAATTGGCACGCTTGGCGGCGCCCGTGCTTCATAGCCGTACTTTACAGCCAGTGGCGCAAAGTGCGACCGATCTGACCTTACGTTGTACCCAGGCCCCCGATAGTGGCTCGACCCATATAGAGCGTGTACTGGCTACCGGACGCGGGGCAAAAATCATTACATCTTTGGATGATGTGTGCCTATTGCAGTTTGATGTCGCCCGCGGGCAAGATTTTCAGGCAATTAAACAAGAGTTGAGCCGCATCCTCTCTCAGCTGAAAGTGCAACCACTGGCGACGGATTATCAAGATGATCAGTATCGTATCTTGCTGGCCTTTACGGCGGAGGTCGTGGCCTCGGTCATGGCCCAGATCCAGGATGCCGGGCTATCCGCGGAGTTGAAGCTGCGCGAAGGGTTTAACATGGTTGCTGCCGTCGGAGCCGGCGTGGTCAATAATCCCGTGCACTGTCATGGTTTTTATCAGCAGCTGAAGTCACAGCCTGTAGAGTTTATCAGTGAATCTGCATCTGGACTGAGCATGGTGGCGATTTTGCGTCAAGTGCATACGCCTGCCCTTGTGGCCAGCTTGCATGATGCGCTGTTCCAAGCCCAACGTCGCATTGGCTTGGTGTTGGTAGGAAAAGGAAACATTGGCGCGCGTTGGCTCAGCTTGTTTGCCGAGCAAAAATCGCACCTCGAAAAGCGTCATGGCAAGGAGGTGTCACTGATTTCTGTGGTAGATAGTCGTAATCAATGGTTAGATTTTGCTGGCATCGATCCAATGCAGATCAGGGATGACTTTGATGACAATGGCACGCCATACTTTGATGATGAATGGTTAACACGCTTATTGAATCATCCTTATGATGATGTGGTGATTTTGGATGTCACTGCCAATACCTCACTGGCAGCTCTCTATCCGCGTCTCGCCGAGCATGGTTTTCATTTAATCTCCGCCAACAAAGAAGCCGGCGCGGCACCGGCCGAACAATACCATGCGATTCAACATGCGTTTGCGAAAACGGGGCGCCATTGGTTATATAACGCCACGGTAGGCGCTGGGCTGCCGATTAACTATGCGGTTCAAGACTTACGTGAAAGCGGTGATCATATCCTCGCACTCTCAGGGATCTTTTCCGGCACGTTATCCTGGCTTTTTTTGCAATTCACCGGCGAGGTCCCGTTCAGTGCTTTACTTGAACAGGCATGGCAGCAAGGGCTAACTGAACCTGATCCGCGTGACGATCTGTCGGGTGCCGACGTGGTGCGTAAATTAGTGATTCTCGCAAGAGAGGCGGGCCTGTCATTGGAGCCCGAGCAGGTCAAGGTTGAGTCACTGATACCGCCAGCGCTGCAATCTTTGTCGTTAGATGCGTTTCTCGATAACGCCCATCAAATGGATGCGTGTTTACAGGAGCGATTGGAAAAAGCGCAGCAAGATCGCGCCGTGTTGCGCTATGTGGCGCGTCTAGAAGCCAATGGTAATGCGCAGGTGAGCTTAGAAACCTTACCGAGTGAGCATCCGCTGGCGCATCTACTGCCCTGTGATAATGTGTTTGCGATTGAAAGCCAATGGTATCGTGAAAATCCATTAGTGATCCGCGGACCGGGGGCGGGGCGGGATGTCACCGCTGGGGCGATACAATCGGATTTGAATCGCTTAATTGGGCGTCTTCACTAATGTCCTTTTAGTAAACGTGATCTTCGCAAACGTGAAAGCTGTCTTACTCCACATAAGACAGCTTTTTTTTATCTGAAGATCACGTTATATGACGCGCTTTTGGCTGCTGCTCTCGGTTGCTTCCTGCATGTTGACTATCTTCATAATACTATGAGTTCTTTTCATGGCCGAGATCGTTGACATTTCACCCAAATAACGACAACCTTTAGACATATGGACGTCTAAACGTATAAACCAAAAACGCACATCATCGCGAATAAAACCGGTTGCAGGGAGAGGGTATGAGCTATACGCACGCAGGCCACATTGATGCACTTAATCAGAATATTGCCGACTTAGACGGTGATATTAACGTCTCATTTGAGTTTTTTCCGCCCAGCACGCCCAGTATGGAAGAAACCCTCTGGAATTCCGTGCATCGCCTCAAAGGGCTTAAACCTAAGTTTATGTCAGTGACTTATGGCGCCAATTCTGGTGAGCGTGATCGCACCCATGACATCGTGAAAAGTATTCATGATCAAACGGGGGTCGCGGCGGCGCCCCATCTAACCTGTATCGATGCCACTGAAGATGAGCTGCGCCATATTGCCCGTGACTACTGGCAAAATGGTATTCGTGACATTGTGGCTTTGCGCGGAGACTTACCGTCGCCGGAGAAAAAGCCGACTATGTATGCGGCTGACTTGGTGCGGTTGCTCAAAGAAGAACATGACTTTGATATTTCTGTCGCCGCTTATCCTGAAGTGCATCCGGAAGCGAAAAGTGCGCAAGCGGATCTCATTAATCTGAAACGGAAAGTCGATGCCGGTGCCAGTCGTGCCATTACCCAGTTTTTCTTTGATGTGGAAAGCTACCTACGTTTTCGTGACCGCTGTGTGGCGGCGGGGATTGATGTCGAGATTGTGCCGGGGATTTTGCCCGTCTCCAACTTTAAGCAAGCTTCTCGGTTTGCGCAAATGACGCATGTGCGTGTCCCACAGTGGATGCACAAACAGTATCAAGGTCTTGAGGATGACCCTGTGACCCGGCAGATGGTCGGTGCCTCGATTGCTATCGATATGGTGCGCGTGCTCAGCCGTGAAGGAGTAAAAGATTTTCATTTTTATACCCTCAATCGGGCCGAATTGACCTATGCACTTTGCCATACTTTGGGGGTTCGCCCATTGGCTGTCGCACCTTAGCTAAACCGCTAAACCGCTAAACCGCTAAACCGGTTTACCTTTAGCCAAAAAAAGCGCCCCGTTTCGTGGGGCGCCTAGGTTGCGAGTTGTGTTTATTGTTTTGATTAGGCGCTGGCGGCCAGCATCGTAAGCTCATCGCGCACTTCTTGCGCCCAGGCCATCCAAGCGCGACGTTGATGAATGCTGCGTCGTAATGCTAATCGCATGAGGCGTTGCTGTTGCGTTAATGATGTGGATTGACCGTAATCACGCTGCTCAAGCAGAGCATAATGATTAAGTAGTTGTTGTGATTCCGCAATCAAGTTATTGATATGCTCGAGCATCGGCGCGGGATCCAAGACCTCACAGCTGAGTAGGCGTGCGACGTACTCGTCGCGAGGCGGGGCCAGCTTAGGCGCTTGGATAAACCACGCCTCTAACACCTCGGTGCCGACAGGGGTGATGGCATAGACTTTTCTATCTGGTTTGCCGACTTGCGGCTCAAGTCGATAGGTCACAGCACCTCGCTCGGCGAGCTTAGTCAGTTCACGATATACCTGTTGATGGCTGGCTTTCCACACATTACTGATAGTGGTAGAAAACGCCTTGGTAATATCATAACCCGTGGCTTCGCAGTTGCTGAGTACCGTCAGTATGACATGGGGAAGTGACATCTTTTATATCCACATTTATTTATGACAATCGGTTCGCATGAGTCGCCTATCTCGGGCTATTTTACTGCACTCAATGCTTGTTCAAGGTCGGCAATGATGTCATCAATATGCTCAATGCCGATACAAAGACGGATCATTTCTGGGGTCACCCCGGCTTTCGCTTGCTCTTGCTCATTCAGTTGACGATGGGTGGTAGAGGCGGGATGGCAAGCAAGTGACTTAGCATCACCAATATTGACCAGGCGTTTAAATACATTCAGCGCATCATAAAACTGTACCCCCTCATCAAAGCCACCTTTTAAGCCGAAAGACAGCAGTGATGCGGGCAGTCCACCGCGGATAAGCGACTGGGCACGTTGGTAATGAGGATGATTTTGTTGACCGGCATAGTTCACCCATGCCACCGCTGGATGACTGGCAAGGTAATCCGCCACCGCTTTGGCATTCTCGCAGTGACGCTCCATACGCAGGCTCAAGGTTTCGAGACCTTGCATCAACATAAAGGCGTTCATCGGCGATAAGGCGGCGCCGCTGTTACGTAAAGGCACGGTACGCGCGCGGGCAATAAATGCCGCCGGACCAAAGGTATCGCTATAGACCACGCCGTGATACGCCGGCTCGGGCTGTGAAAATTGCGGGAAGCGGGCTTGATGTGCCACCCAATCAAAGGTGCCGCCATCAACGATCATACCGCCTAGGGTGGTGCCATGGCCGCCAATGTATTTGGTTAGCGAGTGCACCACGATATCGGCGCCATGTTCAATCGGTTTGCATAGCACGGGCGTCGCCACGGTATTGTCGACCACCAAAGGGACACCGTGCGCGTGGGCAACCTTGGCAAGACCGGGGATATCGGCAATATTGCCGGCCGGATTACCAACCGATTCGCAATACACCGCTTTGGTATTGGCATCAATCAGCGCTTCAATCGCACTGGCGTCGTCACTTTGGGCAAAACGTACCTCGATGCCTTGCTCAGGAAGCATGTGGGCAAATAGCGTATAGGTGCCGCCGTAAAGCTGTGGCGTGGCGACAATGTTATCACCGGCCTTGGCCAGGGTTTGGATTGCATAGGTAATTGCCGCGGCGCCAGCACTGACGCATAGGCCTGCGATACCGCCCTCTAATGCCGCCACACGTTGTTCTAATACATCGTTGGTGGGATTCATGATCCGCGAATAGATATTGCCCGGCACATCGAGGTTAAACAGATCAGCACCATGTTGGGCGTTATCAAACTCATAGGCGACGGTTTGATAGATGGGGGTAGCGACTGATTTGGTGGTCGGATCGGTCTGATAACCGTGATGAATCGAGAGGGTTTCGTCTTTCATGGCAATTCCTTTGCGTTTTCCTTTGCGTTGTTAAATCGCGTCACCGCGACCTTCCATAGTAATAATACTATCAATGTAACAGCAAGCCTTAGACGTGGCTATGGATAAAAAATCTCGCGTGTGCGTCGGTTTCTATTCGCTCGCTTGATACAAAAAAAAAGCCGCACCCGAGGGTACGGCTTGAGTCGATTAGCCAGTGTTACGCAGGCCTGCGGCAATGCCCGCGATGGAGATCATCAAGGCATCGTCAAGCGACTGATCGTCCTCTTCACATTGCCGTGTACGGTATAACAGCTCAGCTTGCAGCATATTCAGTGGCTCGACGTAAATATTACGTAAGCGAATCGCCTCAGCGCCCCATGGGTTTTGCTCCATCAGGTTATCGCTGTTTTCCACCGCCAAAATCACTTGAATGTCTTGGCGTAATTGATCGCGGAGTGATTCACCCAAAGGCCAGAGGCTTTCATCGACCAAACGCTGATCATAGTATTTGGCAATATCGAGGTTGGTTTTGGTAAACACCATCTCCAGCATGCCAAGCCGGGTGGAGAAGAATGGCCACTCACGACACATTTCTTCTAGCTGGGCTTTATGGCCTTTGGAAATGGCATGATCGATCGCTTGTCCAGCGCCCAGCCAAGCTGGAAGTAAGAGGCGATTTTGACTCCAGGCGAAAATCCAAGGAATTGCCCGTAAGCTCTCGACACCACCATTGGGGTTACGTTTGGAAGGGCGCGATCCCAGTGGCAATTTGCCTAACTCAAGCTCTGGTGTGGTGGAGCGGAAGTAAGGCACAAATTGCTCATGGCCGCGAACCACATCGCGATAGGCTTGGCAAGAAATGTCACTCAAGGTATCCATCAGCGCACGCCACTCTTGTTTGGGCTCTGGTGGCGGTAGCAGGTTAGCTTCTAAAATGGCGCTGGTGTAGAGGTTCAAACTGTTGACCGCGACATCGGGCAGCCCCAGTTTAAAGCGGATCATCTCGCCTTGTTCGGTCACACGGAGGCCACCTTTTAAACTACGAGGGGGCTGTGACAACAAGGCGGCATGGGCGGGCGCACCGCCACGGCCTACGGTGCCGCCACGGCCATGGAAGAGGGTTAAATCAACCCCTTGGTCATCGCATAAGTTGACCAGTGCTTCCATGGCGCGATATTGCGCCCAACCGGCTGCCATCACCCCGGCATCTTTAGCTGAGTCCGAATAGCCTATCATCACCATTTGGAAGTTCTGAGTAAAGCCACGGTACCAATCAATCGCCATGAGCTCGCCAATGACTGATTCCGCGTTGTTCAGGTCGTCCAAGGTTTCGAATAACGGGCACACATCCATGCGGAATGGGCAGCCGGCTTCTTGGAGTATCAAATGTACCGCCAGCACGTCCGAGGCGGTCCTCGCCATTGAAATCACATAGGCACCAAGCGCTTCACGCGGCTGCTGGGCAATCACCCGGCAGGTGTCGATCACCTCTTTGACGTCATCCGACGGGGTCCAATCACGGGGTAATAGCGGCCGTTTCGAGGACAATTCACGGATCAAGAAGGCTTGTTTGTCTTGCTCGCTCCATTGTGCGTAATCGCCCATCCCCAAATAGCGGGTCACTTCTGAGAGCACATCGGCATGACGAGTGCTTTCTTGGCGAATATCGAGCTTGATTAAGTGAACACCAAAACATTGCACGCAGCGAAGCAAATCAAGCAACTTACCGTCGGCAATAATGCCCATGCCGCATTGGTGGAGTGACTGATAACACGCCAGTAATGGCTGCCACAGCTGCTGGGTGTCGGTCAGAATGCCCTGTGATGACGTGCGTTCGCCTTTCAGCTTGGCATCTAAATAACTTAATGTGTGATTGAGCTGACTGCGCAGCGTTTTCAAGATCGCGCGATACGGTTCGTGCGCCTCGCCGGCCATCTCGCGCACGGTGTCATCACACTGAGTCATCGACAGTTCGCTGATCAGATCTTGCACATCACGCAAATACAGGTCGGCGGCTTTCCAGCGTGAAAGCAGCATCACTTCACGGGTGACCTCGCTGGTGACATACGGGTTGCCGTCGCGGTCACCGCCCATCCAAGAGGAAATTTGTACTGGCTTGGCATCAATGGGCAAGTTGATGTCTAAATGGCTCTCAAGCTGCTGATCGAATTGGCGTAAAAATGCGGGCACTGCTTGCCATAATGAATTTTCAATCACCGCGAAGCCCCACTTGGCCTCGTCGAGCGGTGTCGGGCGCTCTTGGCGAATCACATCGGTATGCCAGGCTTGTGCAATCAACTGTTCAAGGCGTTTCTCGGTTTTGGCTCGCTCGTCGGCGCCTAAATAGTCGCTCAGCTCGAGTTTGGATAAGCATTTATTGATTTGCACCAAGTTATGAATGGTGGTACGGCGCGCAATTTCAGTGGGGTGCGCGGTCAGGACTAACTCAATTTTTAAATCGGCGATCGCCTTCTGCGCGTCATTGGCATCAATCTCACCTTGGCTGACGCGTCGGAGCAGGTTATCAATCGCATCGGGGCTACACTCATGGGTGTCAGATTGGCGCGACACCGTATGGTATTGCTCAGCAATATTAGTCAGATTCAAAAATTGGCTAAAGGCGCGGGCGACCGGAAGCAGTTGGTCTGCGGGTAAGTTTTGCAGCACGGTTTTCAGCTTAGCATGATCATCCTGATTACCTGCTGCAGCCGATTTTGAGAGCTGACGAATTTCCTCAACTTTTTCTAAAAGTGCGGGGCCATGGGCATCTTCAATGGTGTTGCCCAGCAGATGGCCAAGCATACTGACGTTACTTTTTAAGGCAGAGTACTTTTCGTTCATAGCGTATCCATTCTGTAACAAAGTTACATCCTACTGTGACTGTAAAGACCCAATCTAGCGAATGTTGCGTGATCGGGTCAACTTAACCGCAAGTTAGCGCGAAAACTGGCTACCGGATTTGATGCTTATCATAGAGCCACCTCAAAAGATGAAAAAAAGTTTCAGCTTTCATGTTTGCTAGCTTCTAGAGGGTCTCTCCGCGCTCGTCATCGTGGGATTTTGTCGTAAATGACGACCGTGTTATTTGCATGGTTAGATAGAATTATTGCTCTAATATGAATAAATAGAGATTAAAAGTGATTTTTTACGCTTTTTGGGGTTGACGGGTAAACGGGAATGCGATAAAAAATAACCATTCACTATTTATGAATAAAAATATTTTCTAAGACGAGTCGACCATGATACTAGGTACCGCCAAACACAATATCCTTGCCCTTCGACGACGCTAGCCTGCTTTGCGTGGCTATCCGCTACGCCCTCGATACTCTGCTGCGCCGCAGCACGCCTTAAATATCCATAAAGAGAGACACCCATGACACTTAACACCATTATTGTCGGTGCCAGTGGCTACACAGGAGCCGAGCTTGTCGCCCTTGTCCATCGCCATCCGCAATTGCACTTGGCCGGTTTATATGTCTCGGCAGGCAGTGAAGACGCTAATCGTCCTGTGAGCGCGTTGCACGGGCAACTGCGTGGCGTGGTGGATATGCCACTGATGCCATTGTCCTCGCCACAGGATGTCGCCAAGCAAGCTGATGTGGTGTTTTTAGCCACCGCGCATGCGGTCAGTCATGAATTGGCGCCGGTTTTTCTGGCTCAAGGTTGCGTGGTGTTTGATTTGTCGGGGGCGTATCGGGTCAATCAAGCCGATTTTTATCCCGAACACTACGGTTTTGCGCACCAATCGCCGACATGGCTTGAGCAAGCCGTGTATGGATTGGCCGAGTGGCAGGGTGAGGCATTGCAAGCAGCGCAGCTAGTCGCCGTACCTGGGTGTTACCCCACCGCCAGTCAATTAGCGCTCAAACCTGTGCTGGATGCAGGCTTGTTGGATAAACAAATGTGGCCGGTGATTAATGCTACCAGCGGCGTGACGGGCGCGGGGCGCAAAGCGAGTCTGACCAACAGTTTTTGCGAAGTGAGCCTGCATGCCTACGGGGTGTTTTCTCATCGTCATCAGCCAGAGATTGCCGCACACCTAGATACGCCGGTGATTTTCACCCCGCACCTTGGCAGCTACAAGCGCGGCATTCTTGCCACCATTACCGCCAAATTAGCGCCAGGTGTTAGTGAGGCCGAGGTAGGGCAGGCACTCTCTCACGCCTATCAAGAGGCGCCTTTGGTACGGGTGCTTCCTACCGGTGAGGTGGCCAAGCTACACGCGGTGCAACATACCGGCTTTTGCGATATTGGCTATCAGGCCGCGCATGGGCATCTGATCCTTACCAGTGCGATTGATAATTTACTGAAAGGCGCGGCCAGCCAAGCCGTGCAGTGTTTAAACCTGAAGTTTGGCTTTGCCGAAACTACCGCGATTGTCTAGGAGAAACGGATGAAAACGCCATTAGTGATTAAATTAGGCGGTGCGGCACTGAGCTGCAGCGAGACCCTCGCCAAGGTTTTCGGCGCGATCAATACCTATCGCAGTGAGGCGGAGCGCCCGTTAGTGCTGGTGCATGGTGGCGGTTACTTGGTCGATGATCTGCTTAAAAATCTCAACCTCACCAGTGTGAAAAAACAAGGCTTACGGGTCACGCCCGCCGACCAGATTGATTATGTCACCGGTGCGTTGGCAGGGACAGCAAACAAGTTGCTGTTAGCCGAAGCGCGTAAGGCGAACATTAAAAGCTGTGGCTTGAGCTTGGCCGATGGTGGCCTGTGTCAGGTCAGCCAGTTGGATCCTGAGCTGGGTGCGGTGGGAGAAGCCAGCGCCGGCGATCCCAGCCTGCTGCAGGCGGTACTGGCCGCAGATTGTGTCCCCATTATTAGCTCGATTGGTATCAGTGACCAAGGTGAGCTGATGAACGTTAATGCCGACCAAGCAGCGGTCGCGGTGGCGACCACTCTCGGGGCGGAGCTAGTGCTGCTGTCAGATGTCAGTGGTGTGTTGGATGGCAAAGGCCATCTGCTGCCCTGTTTGACCGAGCTGGATGCGCAACACCTGATAGAAAAAGGCGTGATCACCGATGGCATGGTGGTCAAGGTCAACGCGGCGTTTGCCGCCGCCCGCGAACTGGGTAAACCGGTGGAGATTGCCACTTGGCGTTACCCAGAAAAACTCACCCAATTATTCGATGGCCAGCAAATCGGCACCCGGTTTAGCGCCAGTTAATAAGACGTATAACGACGCTACTCAAACCGTCGCATCATGATTTAAGGAGAGCAAGATGAGCAAAGTCAACAAAGTGGTACTGGCCTATTCGGGTGGATTGGATACCTCGGCCATCATTCCCTGGCTAAAAGAACACTATGACTGTGAAGTCGTCGCCTTTGTCGCCGACGTCGGTCAAGGCGAGCAAGAGCTCGAAGGCATTGAGCAAAAAGCGCTCGCTTCGGGGGCATCACAGTGTTTTATCGCCGATCTAAAACACGAAATGGTGGCGGATTATATTTATCCCAGCCTGAAAACCGGTGCGGTGTATGAAGGCAAGTACCTACTTGGCACCTCGATGGCGCGTCCTATCATTGCCAAAGCGCAGGTCGCGTGCGCCCTCGAGGTCGGCGCGGATGCGCTTTGCCACGGCTGTACCGGAAAGGGGAACGATCAAGTCCGTTTTGAGAGCACCTTCTCCGCGCTGGCGCCGCAGCTGAAAGTGATTGCGCCTTGGCGTGAGTGGGATCTCACCAGTCGTGAAGCCCTGCTCGATTACTTGGCCGCCCGTGATATTCCGTGCACGGCGAGCCTTGAGAAAATCTATTCACGTGATGCCAATGCTTGGCACGTCTCAACCGAAGGCGGCGTGTTAGAAGATACCTGGACGGCGGCCAACCAAGATTGCTGGGTATGGACTGTCGCGCCGGAAGAGGCGCCCAATACGCCCGAGTTTGTCACCTTGGGAGTACAAAGCGGGGAAGTGGTCTCGGTCGATGGTGAATCCATGTCGCCTTATGACGTGCTAACGCTATTGAATGACAAAGGTGCCGAACATGGCGTGGGACGGATTGATATCGTTGAGAACCGTTTGGTGGGGATGAAATCCCGCGGCTGCTACGAAACCCCGGGTGGCACCATCATCATGGAAGCACTGCGCGGCGTTGAACAATTGGTGCTGGATAAAGAGAGTTATCAGTTCCGTGAGGAACTCGGTTTAAAAGCCTCTCACCTGATTTATGATGGGCGTTGGTTTACGCCACTTTGTCAGTCGATTGTTGCCGCGGCCAATTCTCTCTCCGCGCCGGTAACGGGCGAGGTGGTAATCAAACTCTATAAAGGGCAAGCGACGGTGGTACAAAAGCGCTCGACCAATAGCTTGTACTCGGAAGACTTTGCCACTTTTGGTGATGATGACGTCTACGATCACAGCCACGCCGAAGGCTTTATCCGTTTGTATTCGCTGTCGAGCCGGATTCGGACACTGAACAAACAAAAACAATCCTAATTAAAAAAGCATCGTGAGCAGTAAGGAGAGACAGCATGGCATTATGGGGCGGACGCTTTAGTCAAGCAGCAGACAAACGGTTTCAAGCGTTTAATGATTCGCTGCGCTTTGACTATCGCTTAGCAGAGCAAGACATTGTGGGCTCCATTGCTTGGTCGAAAGCCTTGCGTTCAGTGGGCGTGCTGAGTGAAGACGAGCAACAGCAATTAGAGCTCGCACTTAACGAGCTCAAGTTGTCGGTGATGGAAAACCCTGAGCAGATCTTAAACTCGGAGGCTGAAGACATTCACAGCTGGGTTGAGCAGCAACTGATCGACAAAGTCGGGGATTTGGGCAAAAAGCTGCATACCGGACGCTCGCGCAACGATCAGGTGGCCACGGATCTCAAGCTGTGGTGTCGCCAGCAAGGCCAGCAAATCTTGCTGTCTCTCGATAAGCTTCAGCAGCAGCTGGTGGATGTGGCGGGTCAGCACCATGGTACCGTGCTGCCTGGCTACACCCACTTGCAGCGTGCACAACCTGTGACCTTTGCCCATTGGTGTCTGGCCTATCTGGAGATGTTTGAGCGCGATACCACCCGCTTGCAAGATGCGCTTAGTCGCTTGGATACCTGCCCTCTCGGATCGGGGGCGCTGGCAGGGACCGCGTATCCGATTGACCGTGATGCCTTGGCACAAAATCTGGGATTTAAACGGGCCACCCGTAATAGTTTGGATTCGGTCTCGGACCGCGATCATGTGATGGAGATGATGTCTGCTGCATCCATGTCGATGTTGCATCTGTCACGGATGGCCGAAGACATGATCTTCTATAACTCGGGCGAGTCCGGGTTTATCGAGCTGGCCGATACCGTCACCTCAGGCTCGTCGCTGATGCCACAGAAGAAAAACCCCGATGCGTTAGAACTGATACGTGGTCGAACGGGTCGGGTGTATGGTTCCTTGTCGGCAATGATGATGACAGTGAAAGCCTTGCCGCTGGCCTACAACAAGGACATGCAAGAAGACAAAGAAGGGCTATTCGATGCCATGGACACCTGGCATGACTGCTTAGACATGGCGGCCCTGTGCTTTGAAGGCATCACCATCCATAAAGACAAAACCTTGCAAGCGGCGCAGCAAGGTCATGCCAATGCGACCGAGCTGGCCGATTATTTGGTGAGCAAAGGGATCCCGTTCCGTGAAGCCCACCATATTGTTGGCGTGGCGGTGGTGTCAGCCATTGAGCAAGGGTGTGCGCTGGAAGCGCTGCCGCTAGAAACCTTGCAGCAATTCTCACCGGTGATTGAAGATGATGTGTATGCCATGCTCACGATTGAATCCTGCTTGGCCCAACGTCGGGCACTGGGAGGGGTGGCACCTGAGCAGGTCAGCTTTGCTATTCAAGAAGCGCAAAAGCGCTTGGATAAGCGCTTTACCCCCAAAGTCACGGTGCGCTCGGCGCGGCTCACCGATTTGGATACCATTGAAGGCATGGTGGTGTATTGGGCGAAATTGGGGGAGAACTTACCGCGCGACCGTCATGAATTAGTGCGTAGTATTGGCCTGTTTGCAGTATCTGAGCATCAAGGAGATTTGACCGGCTGCGGATCGCTGTATATTTACGACTCAGGGCTGGCAGAAATTCGCTCCTTAGGGGTTGAAGCGGGCTGGCAGCGCCAAGGACACGGCACGGCGTTGATGATGCACTTGATTAAAAAAGCCAAGCAAATGGCGATTGAGCAAGTCTTTGTCCTCACCCGGGTGCCCGAGTTTTTCACCCAGTTGGGCTTTACCTCAGTGTCGAAATCGCAATTGCCAGAGAAAGTGATGAAAGATTGTGAAATCTGTCCGCGCTTCCACGCCTGTGATGAAGTGGCTCTGACCTATAACATTGCGGGACCGGCGACGATCTCGACCTTCTCACATGCAGAGATTGAGTGAAAAAGTGTGGGGCGGCTTTAGGGCCGCTTTCTGTTGCGCCGAAACGGATAAATCAGCAAATGAAGCAGCAGCAGCGCGCTGGCACTGCCAGCGGCGAACAGTAATGCGATCGATTCAACTTGCCGTGGCGTGTCGGCATAGGCCCACCACCAAAACGGCCAAAGTATGGCAGAAATGACAGCAAGTTGGGTCATACAGCGCGTGCAGTGTCCTAACTTCTGCTTCCAAATGCCAGATTGACAATATTTATAAGCCATATGGGCTCTCTTGGTCAGTGAGGGCGATACGCCATTGTGGCGCAGTGAGTCGTTGGATACAAAAAAGCCCTCCACGAAGGAGGGCAAAAGGTAAGCAAGTGCTTGGGGAAGCAACAGGCATTGCCTGTAAAGCGCCGAGCGTTCGGCGAAAAGGACAGTGAATTAGCAGCCTGGGCCGCAATCCATGCAGTGTTTGATCATCTCTGGCCCGAGTTTGAGTTTGGCGTTGACATCACGCAGTGCGGTACGTACCCCTTCTTCAATCACTGGGTGATAAAAGGGCATATCCAACATTTGCGAAATGGTCATTTGGTTTTGGTGAGCCCAGGCGAGTAAGTGTGCTAAGTGCTCGGCGTTCGGCCCAATCATTTCTGCGCCCAAGAAACGCCCTGTGCCTTGCTCGGCATAAACATGCAATAAGCCTTTATTGCGTAGCATGACCCGTGAGCGACCTTGTCCCTCAAAGGAAACCACACCGATTTCAAAACAGCCACATGGGCCGAGACGATCGGTAATTGCTTTATAGCTTTCGCCCACCATCGCAATTTGTGGATCGGAGAAGACCGCGGATAGCTTGCTACGGCGCAGTCCCGCACGGATATCTTTGCCGCGCCCCGCGTTGTCACCGGCAATTCTGGCTTGGTCAGCCGCTTCGTGCAGTAGTGGAATTTGGTTGTTAGCATCACCGGCAATAAAAATATGCGCTGCGGTGGTTTGCAGGGTGTAGCTATCGGCTACTGGGACACCGCGTGCGTCCACTTTGATGCTCGTCGCGTCAAGGTTAAGTTTGTCGACATTGGGGCGACGACCGGTGGCGGCAACCACGTAATCAACCCAACGCAACTGGCTTTCGCCGTTTTTGTCGCGGTAACGGATTTGGACCTTATCACCTTCACGGATCATCTCTTCAACCTTGGCATCGGCATCGAGATAAAACTCCTCGCTGAAGGTTTTATCCGCATATGCCATGATATCTGGGTCGGTGAGTGGACCCACTTGGCCGCCGACGCCAAACATAGTCATCTCGACACCGAGGCGGTGTAACGCTTGACCCAGTTCAAGGCCAATCACGCCCGGACCAAACACGGCGACCGATTCAGGTAAGTCATCCCATTCGAAAATATCATCGTTAACCACCAAACGATCACCGAGGTGATTCCAGGCCTCGGGCCAGCTCGGACGCGAGCCGGTCGCAATCACAATGCGGTCAGCATGGATAGTGGTGTGATCGTCAACCATCAAGGTATGATCATCGACAAAACGTGCATAGCCATCGATTTTGTCTTGGGCGGGGATGTCGTCGACACTTTCCAATACAAAGCCGACAAAGCGATCACGCTCGCGTTTAACCCGATCCATTACCTCACGACCATTTATCTCGGTACTTCCGCCTGGGTAGACACCAAAACCGGGCGCTTTGTCGATATGGTGCGCCGCTTCGGCGGCCGCAATTAACAGTTTGGATGGCATGCAGCCAACACGTGCACAGGTGGTGCCATACGGGCCGCCTTCAATCATCACCACGCTATCTGTATGTGCTTTTGCCGCGCGATAGGCACCGAGTCCGGCGGTCCCGCCACCAATCACAGCCACATCAACCGTTAATGTCTTCATTGCTTTCTCCTGGGAAAATAACGGGCGGCAAGGCTGCCGCCCAAACAGCGGATTACTGGTTTAGGTAAGTGTCGAGCTCTTCGCTGCCACCGATGTGACGGCCACCGATAAATACTTGTGGCACCGTGGCACGGCCGGTGACTGCGCGCAAAGAGACCGTGGTGGCATCTTTACCGAGGATGATTTCTTCGAACTGAAGTCCTTCATCGATCAGTGCTTGTTTTGCTTTGGCACAGAATGGGCAGCCTGGCTTGCTAAACACGGTGATCGAATCTTGCAGTTTATGCTCAGGAGCAATATAGCCCAGCATGGTGTCGGCATCAGAGACCTTGAACGGGTCACCTGGTTCGTTTGGCTCAACAAACATTTTTTCGACCACGCCGTTTTTCACCAGCATGCTGTAGCGCCATGAGCGTTTGCCAAAGCCAAGATCATTTTTGTCGACCAGCATGTCCATGCCATCGGTAAATTCACCGTTACCATCAGGTAGTACATGGATGTTGTCAGCATCTTGGTCGGCTTTCCATGCGTTCATTACAAAGGTGTCATTGACCGAGACACAAACGATGTCATCAACGCCGTGTTGTTGAAAGACAGGGTACAGCTCGTTATAGCGTGGTAGATGCGAAGAAGAACACGTCGGGGTGAACGCGCCTGGCAGGCTGAACACAATGACGGTTTTGTTGGCAAAGATGTCATCGCTGGTCACGTCTTTCCACTGATCGCCTTCGCGAGTGCGGAAGGTTACTTGTGGTACTGGCTGGCCTTCTTTGGTTGCTGTCATGAATCGTTCCTTTTGTTTTCAATTAAAGTTGTTAAGCGAGAAGTGACTCGCTGTGTTTTGATGGGTCTAGTATTGCTAAATAAGATTGATAGTTCTAATCGCTTGATGCTATGGTTTTGATAGTTATCCCCTATAGAAGAGACAACGATGAACATTCGTGACTTGGAGTATTTGGTTGCGTTGGCTGAACACCGACATTTTCGCAAAGCCGCTGAGGCTTGCTTTGTCAGCCAGCCGACCTTGAGTGGCCAAATTCGTAAACTGGAGGATGAACTCGGCGTCAGCTTACTTGAGCGTACCAGTCGTCGGGTTCTGTTCACCGATGCCGGTATGAGGTTAGTACAGCAAGCACGTAACGTATTGCGGGAAGTCACAATTTTAACCGAATTGGCCAGTGAGCAAGGTGAAAGTATGACCGGCCCCCTACATATTGGCTTTATTCCCACCGTGGGGCCGTATCTATTACCCAAAATCATTCCGATGCTGCGAGATTGTTTCCCAGATTTAGAGCTGTTTATTCATGAGGGACAAACCCAGCAACTGGTTCAGCAGTTGGAAGAAGGCAAGCTCGATTGCGTTATCCTGGCCTCTGTCGAAGAAACACAGCACCTTAAAGAGCTGCCACTCTATGATGAGCCGATGTTGCTTGCGGTCAACGAAAAGCACCGGTTGGCGGAATGTGCTGAAGTTGCGCTTGATGTGTTAGACGGGGAAACCTTGTTGATGCTGGGCGATGGCCACTGTTTGCGCGATCAAGCCATGGGCTTTTGTTTTAAAGTCGGTGCGCAAGAGGATCAACGTTTCCGCGCGACCAGTCTAGAAACGTTACGCAACATGGTGGCCGCAGGAAGTGGGATTACCTTATTGCCTCAGCTGTCCGTGCCTGCCGATAAACGCGATGGTGTGGTGTATATCCCCATTACGTCACCGACGCCGTCGCGACAAATCACGCTCGATTATCGCCCTGGATCACCGTTACGAGGACGATATGAACAGCTTGCGGACGCCATTGGTGGCCAGATGACCGCGATAAGGAGCGGCTTAAATCACCGCTAACACAAGATACTGGCATTGAGGTGACAACGCCCACGGATGTGGGCGTTGTGGTTTAAGCGTTTATCGAGTTAAAACAAGGATTCCGTGCTGGACTCGTAAATGTTGCCATCAGGCTGAGCCGATACATATTCTGTCGGCTCGGTGCCTTTGATAAAGTACTCAAACATCGAGGTATGATCGGTTTTTCTTGTCAGCAGTCCGGTCTCGCGATCGATCCGTACTTTGACTATGCCGGACGGCACCACTTTATTTTGCTCTGGCACGTCAGCGAGAGCTTGTTGCATAAAGTCAATCCAAGCAGGTTCTGCGGTTTTCGCGCCAGATTCCGCCCCATAAATCGGTTGACGCTCGTCGCCTAAATTAGCATTACGAGTGGTGCGACCGAGTTCACGCGAATGATCATCAAAGCCAACCCAAACCGTGGTGACGATACCTGGGCCATAGCCAGTGTACCAAGTATCCTTTGAGTCATTGGTGGTCCCGGTTTTACCGCCGATATCGCGACGTTTAAGCGCTTGAGCGCGCCAGCCCGTGCCGTTCCAACCGGTGCCATAACGCCAATCGCCGCCGCCCCAAATGTTGCTTTGCATCATTTCGCGCACTAAGAAGGCATTTTGTTCATCAATCACTTGCTTGGCATTGCTCGCTGTTGGTTGGTCATTACCATTGTCCGTCAATAAGTTTTGCTCATTAAACGGGTCAGCCTTTTCCGGTTTGCGCTCACAGTGGTCGCATATAACCGGTGGGTTGGCACGATAGATCTCCGCGCCGAAGGGGGTTTCAACGCGATCAATGATAAAAGGCTCCATAAAATAGCCGCCATTGGCAAACACGCTAAAGCCTTGTGCCATTTCGACGGGGGTTAAGCTGCCTGCGCCGAGTGCAATGGCTTCGGCGCGAGGGAGATCATCACGTTTAAAGCCAAAGCGAGTCAGATAATCTAAGGTATCGTCCAAGCCAACACGACGGAGGACACGCACAGCCATCACGTTTTTCGATTGTGCCAGTCCAAGGCGAGCACGTAGTGGCCCTTCATAACGTGGCGGCGAGTTTTTCGGACGCCATGCCACCCCTTGGCTGCGATCCCAACGGTTAATGGGCGCGTCATTGATAAGGCTGGCTAGCGTCATTCCCTCATTGACTGCGGCGGAGTAAATAAAGGGCTTGATACTTGAGCCCACTTGGCGAACTGACTGTGTGGCACGGTTAAACTTGGAGTGGACAAAGTTAAACCCACCGACCAAGGCTTTGATTGCCCCCGTTGACGGAGACATAGAAACTAAGGCCGTATTGGTGGTAGGTACTTGCGCCAAATGCCAGCTGTCATTGACGCGACGAATAAACACTTGTTGGCCACTGGCGAGGAACGCATCAGCGCGTTTAGGGGCCGGCCCTTGACGGCTATCAGTAATGTATGGGCGCGCCCAGTCGAGTCCTTTCCAAGGCAGCTCGATATCACGACCATTAGGGCCGACAACCTGAGCCGATTGTGCCTTTACATCGGTCACGACCGCAGGCTCCAAGGGGCCGTAACTGGGTTGCTTGGCAAGGTGATCAACAATACGTTGATGTTGCCAGCGTTCGCTAGGTGCTTGCCAAAGCGTGGCTACTGGGCCACGAAAACCATGGCGTCGGTCATAGGCGAGGATATTCTCTATGGCGGCGTGATTGGCCGCGCGCTGCATATCCGCATCCACACTGGTGAAAATACGTACCCCTGAGGTATAGGCGTCTTCGCCAAGCGCATCGACCGCCCAAGCCCTAGCCATTTCAGCAACATAGGGTGCTGAGAGTTCTATTTCGGCGCCATGGTAGCTGGCGACAATAGGCTCGTTTTTCGCTTGCTGGTATTCCGCATTAGAAATGTAGCCCTCATTCAACATCCGGCCGAGCACTACGTTCCGTCGCTCGGTTGAGCGTGAAAGCGAGTAAAGTGGGTTCATGGTGGAGGGCGCTTTGGGTAACCCCACGATCACGGCCATTTCGCTTAAGGTCAGTTGATCTAAGGTTTTGCCAAAATACACGTGTGCGGCTGCCCCTACGCCATAAGAGCGATACCCCAAGAAGACTTTGTTGAAATAGAGCTCAAGGATCTCTTCTTTACTGAGCAATTGTTCGATATGCACCGCGATAAAAATTTCTTTTATCTTGCGCATAATTCGCTTTTCGTTGGTCAGGAAGAAGTTTCGTGCTAGCTGTTGGGTGATGGTGCTGGCACCTTGCTTGGCACTGCCAGACATGGCGACAACCGCCGCGGCACGAACAATACCAATAGGATCAATGCCTGGGTGTTGATAAAAGCGGCTATCTTCGGTGGCAATTAAGGCATCAATCATGGGTTGAGGTATATCCTCGAGTTTGACTGGAATACGCCGTTTTTCGCCGAATTGCGAGATTAACTCACCATCTGCGCTATAGACCTGCATCGGAGTTTGTAGCTCAACATCTTGCAATGTCGCCACATCGGGGAGGTCGGGTTTCACATAAAGGTAAAACCCAAAGATTGTTGTGACTCCAAGCACTGTGCAAACCAGTGCAAAGATAAGCAAACGCTTTATGAACTTCACCTGAGATTTCCCGTTTCGTTGCCGTTTAGCCGTTTAATAATCATACGTGAGTAGTATAAAGGCACCAGCATAAAAAATAACCCGTGATGAGGACAGTTTTGTAAATACTGACCTTACTCTGACGTTGGAGCCTAACACGAAATGATTCCAAGTTCGGCAGTTTTAGGTATCGCTTTGGGCCAAACGGAAAGCCACGCGATTGCGCTATGCCCGTCCCCTTCATCCTTCAAGGTTTCCGGGCATCATATCTTGACCGCTGGTGATGAAGACACCCTGACAACCACGATGAAAACGCTCAAAGACACACTATTGAGCCGAGTATCCTGGTATCAACGTTTGTCACCGAGTGTGGTGGTAGGCGTTGAGGATGACACCGTGATCAGTAAGACCCTGATGGCAGCCGATGTGGATGATCCTCTCGAGCAGGAAGCCGTGGTCGGACAAGCATTAGGCATGGCGCTCAATATGGAAATTAGTGGTCTTTTCTTCGATTTCACCAAACAGCATGCGTTGAACCATCAGTCAGGACAGGCGCAGTACCAGGTAGTGGCCTGTCGCCAACAGACACTCACGCCAATACTTTCGGCGTTGAAAGACGTGGGATTAAAGGTAAGTGTTGTCGATACGCAGCAGCATGGGCTGCAAGCAGTTTATGATGCGTTGATAGGTCACTACCAACCACAGACTTCACCGCTATGGCTACATCTTGATGCCGGCAAGTTGACGGCGGTGCGCGCGTTATCCGATGGCGGGCTGTACCAACAATCTTTGACCGTCGCAATGCCGCTAGGAGGATCTGGCTCAGAAGGCGAGGCAACAGCGTCCTCTCGCGTTCTACAACAACATTTGGAACATGCCTATCAACGCGTGGAGAGCGAACACGCGGTGCCTATCTCAACCCTATGGCTAAGCGGTCACTGGCCCAGCGACATTCTCTGCCCCTCATCTGCCCAACGTGTGTTTATTCAACCTGGCGAACCCTTTGGCGCGTCCTCTCTAAGCCCTCATGCTTGCTCGGCGCTTGGGCTTGCGCTCCGAGGAGCGAGCGGTTCATGAGGATTAACTTACTCCCCTGGCGCGCGCAAGTGCAACGTCGACAGGCACGCTATTTTATCCTGCAAACCCTTGCGGTTGCGGGGAGCGCACTGATCATCGTGATGGGATTCATCCAGTGGCAGCATTATCAGATAGTGGGGCAGCAACACCGTAATCAACAACTTGAACAAGGCATCACGCAGTTTAAACAAACCTTAGTGCGCTTTGAGCAACAAGACACTAAACGTCGCGCCTTGCAATCACGGCTCGGGTTGGTCAATCAACTGCAAAGACAGCGTAATAATGTCACTGGGGTACTCAACTTTATACCGACGGTGATGCCTGCTGGTGCCTATTTAACCCGGTTGGCTCAACAAAAAGGCCATATCCGTTTAGAAGGGTGGGTGAATTCAAACGCAGAGCTCGCGCGTTTGCTGGCCGCGTTGGAAGCGCAGCAAGCGGTAGAGGCGCTCGATATCGATACCGTAGTGACGGGTGATCACACCGTCGGGCCCAATAAACGGTTTCGACTGAGCTTTTCACTGACACACTATGTTTCCCCCCAATTACCGGAGCGCGAGGAGGACGAACAGTGATGGATTCGATGGCATGGGAGTGGCGACGACTACCGTTTGCGCCTTGGTCGGTAAAGCTGAGTTTATGGGGTGCTTTACTGACAGTGATGGGGTATGTCGGCTGGTTAGGCGCTGGACAGCCAAATCAAGCGACCTTGCTTGATGCTCACCGGCAAGAGTCTCACCTGAAAGCACGTTATCGACAGTTAGCGCATGAGGTGGCTGCGTTACCCGATGTCCAGGCGCAAATAGAGACGCTTAATCAACGCTACGCAAGACTGATTCAGCAATTGCCTGAGGAAGAAGAGCTCGCGGGCCTGCTGGCTGGTGTGAACGAGGTGGGGATGCGTCACCAGTTGCAGTTTGAAACGCTCGCATGGCAGCCGAGAAAGCAAGGAAGCTGGCTAGACGCCATTCCAATCAACATTGTCCTTGAAGGCCAGTATCGAGATATTGGCGCGTTCAGTGCCGATATTGCCGCGATGACTCGCTTAGTGTCATTGCAGGACTTTGTCCTCGCGCGCGAGACCGAACAGCCGCCGTCTGCAGCGCCATTGCAATTTTCGGTGTCTGCGACGACGTATCGCTATACCGGCCGCCCCGCGCTCAATCAACCCACAAACTAGGACGCGTCATGTTAAGAGCCTGTGTATTTGTGTTGATCGTGATCTTGAGTGGTTGTCAAAAAACGGATGATGACATTCATCAGTTTATGCGCCAGGTGCAAGCGCAAGCGACGGTTACCGCGACACGCACGCCGCCGCCTAGTGTTTATCAACCTGTCCCTTTTGCAAAAGAAACGCGCGATCCATTTGTTCTGTCGGTCGCATCGGACCCACAACGGATGTCTCCTGGTGACTGCTGGCAACCGGCCTTGCATTGGCGTGACAGTCCGCTTTCAACCTTACCTTTAGCACAACTTGAAATGAAAGGAAGCCTCACGAAAGGGGGGCAAAAACAGGCACTCATTGCTTTGCCGAATGGGATGGTCAAGCAAGTCGCACGTGGCGACCGGCTTGGTGAACACCACGGCCGAGTGATGGCGGTGACGCGTGATCATGTCGCGATAAACCAGGCACTACCTGATGGTTTAGGATGCTGGCAGCAACGGACCGTGACGCTTTCAATCGAACCTAACCTGTCGTAAAGGATAACTGTTATGATGATTTTCGCGGCGTATAACGCCCGATATACCCTTATACCGTGGTCGCTTGTGCGCGTGGCGCTGATCCTGGTGTGTTTTATGGGCGCGTCCGCTCAGGCTGCGGAGATGACAACCTTGAGCCAGTTGCAGTTAACCCGCTCTGCTCAGGGAGAGGCGCAACTGATTTTGGGCTTCGACAGCCCTGCGATCATGGCGGATTTTCGTCAGCCCAGCGCCGATCAACTCCATATCCGATTACCGCAGGTAACGATTAAACCGTCATTAATGAAGCGGATCGATGCCCAAGACAGGGATTCGGCAATTACGGCGATCGATGTGTCGCAATCCTCTGGACACGCAAAAATTTATCTGCAAGCGGCGCAAGCGATCGCCTTTGATTACCATCAACAAAAACAACAGTTAGTGGTAACCATACAAGCCACCGAACCGACGACACCTGCATCCTTTGATCCGAATGCACCGATATCGATCAACTTCCAAGACATTCCAGTTCGTGCTGTGCTCCAACTGATTGCCGAGCAAAATCAGTTTAATTTAGTCACCTCAGACAGTGTTCAGGGCAATATCACCATGCGGATTGACGGTGTGCCTTGGCAAGACGTGTTAGAGGTTATCTTAAGAGTGAAAGGGTTGGACAAGCGTCAACGTGGCGAGGTGATGCTTGTTGCCCCTCGTCGAGAGCTGATGGCGCAAGAAAAGCAGGATTTGGAAATGGCGCAGCAAGCAGAAACCTTGTTGCCGCTATCGTCGGCGGTTATCACGGTAAATTATGCCAAAGCCAGCGAGGTAGCCGCATTAATTCGCGGTCAAACGCAAGGCGTGAGCTTGTTATCTCCAAGGGGGGCGGTGTCGCTGGATGAGCGGACCAATGCGATCATCATTCGCGATATTGACAAGAACATTGATCGTATCCGCACCTTGGTTCAGCACCTCGATGTGCCGGTTAAGCAGGTGGAAATCGAAGCGCGTATTGTCACGGTAGAGCAAGGTTCGGTCGACGAGCTTGGCGTACGTTGGGGGCTTTTGAATCGCAACGGCTCAACCACGGTGGGATCGTCGGTCGAAGGGAATATCATGTGGGATAGCGATTTGGCGCAGCAAGGTCCTGACAGCCTAAATGAAGCCGCCGGTGAGGGGAGCAGTATTGGTGATTTCCTCAATGTTAATTTAGCTGCAGTCAATCCTTCTGCCTCGAGCATGGCCTTTCAAGTGGCTAAGTTAGGCAACGATTTACTGCTCGATTTGGAGCTTTCTGCGCTCGAGAGCGAACGAAAAGCCGAAGTGGTCTCGAGCCCAAGATTAATCACCACCAATAAAAAAGCCGCCTATATTGAACAAGGGACGGAGTTGCCCTATTTAGAAGCTTCTTCCAGTGGGGCGGTGGCCGTCTCTTTTAAGAAAGCAGTGTTGAGTTTGTCGGTCACGCCTCAGATCACGCCGGATAATACGTTGGTGCTGGATTTAAAGCTGACCCAAGATATGCCGGAAAAGTCGGTCGTGGCCGGAAAAGGTGAGGCGATGTCGATCAGTACCAAACGGATCAATACCCAAGTCTTGGCGCGGAATGGCGAAACCGTGGTCTTAGGTGGCATTTTTCAGCACACGATGATCAACAAAGAAACCAAAGTGCCTCTCCTTGGGGATATTCCCTTGCTCGGAGGTTTGTTTCGGCATCAGTTAAAAGACCATGCAAAACGCGAACTTCTGATCTTTGTGACCCCTAAAATCGTCACAGGGTAGGTTAGGTGTTGCCAAAGGGGTCACTGTCCTGAGATAATTTTTAATCTGATCACGAAATATCTGTGAGGAATTGGCGCCTCGGGCTTTTTACATTAAGCCTGCGGGCGGTGTTGTCTTATTTAACCGCGCGTAAAATTGCTTAAAATGGCTGAAAAACGAAACATCTTTTTGGTAGGCCCTATGGGGGCTGGTAAAAGCACAATTGGTCGTCATCTCGCTCAGCAACTTCACATGGAATTCTATGATTCTGATTCAGTGATTGAAGATCGTACTGGAGCAGACATTGCATGGGTCTTTGACGTTGAGGGTGAAGAAGGTTTCCGTAAACGCGAAGAAAACGTGATAAACGACCTCACTGAAGAGCAAGGTATCGTTCTCGCGACTGGCGGTGGCTCGATTATGAGCAAAGAAAGCCGTAATCGCCTCTCTGCTCGTGGGGTGGTGGTGTATTTGGAAACCACCATCGAAAAGCAGCTCGCACGTACCCAACGCGATAAGAAACGACCATTGTTGCAAACTGACCAACCACGTGAAGTGCTGGAGTCATTGGCAGAAGAACGTAATCCTTTGTATCAAGAAATTGCGGATTACGTTGTACGAACTGATGATCAAAGCGCTAAAGTGGTGGCAAATCAAATCATGGCGCTCTTAGAGCAGCAATAACCGACCACAGGACCCGACCATGGAACGGATAGACGTTAACTTAGGGGCACGTAGCTACCCTATCTCGATTGGTGAAGGGCTTTTAGCAGATGCGAGCCTGTTTGAGGGCGTCCATTCCCGTCGGGTTGCTGTCATTAGCAATGAGACAGTGATGCCGCTTTATGGCACCACTCTGGTCTCAACCCTTCAGCGGGCAGGCGCAACTGATGTAGCCTGCCTTAGCTTGCCTGATGGTGAAGCGTATAAATCGCTCGAAACGTTTAACACCATCAACACCTTTCTTTTAGAAAATAATTATAACCGTGATGTCGTGCTCGTCGCCCTCGGGGGCGGCGTGATTGGCGATATTGTTGGATTTGCCAGTGCTTGTTACCAGCGCGGCGTTGATTTTATTCAAGTTCCCACGACATTACTGTCGCAAGTCGATTCGTCCGTCGGTGGGAAAACAGCAATTAATCATCCTCTTGGCAAAAACATGATTGGCGCATTTTATCAACCCAAAGCGGTGGTGATTGATACGCAGGTGCTAAGCACCTTGCCCGGTCGTGAGTTTGCTGCGGGGATGGCAGAAGTGATCAAGTATGGTGTGATTGCCGATGCCCCTTTCTTTGATTGGCTTGACAGTGAAATGGTGGCGCTGACCGCGCTCTCTCCTGATGCATTGATTTATGCGATAAGACGTTGTTGTCAAATCAAAGCCGATGTGGTGGCCGAAGATGAAACCGAAACAGGCGTACGCGCGCTGTTGAATTTGGGGCACACGTTTGGTCATGCGATTGAAGCCGAAATGGGCTATGGCAATTGGCTTCATGGTGAAGCGGTCTCGGCTGGAACCGTGTTGGCGGCAAAAACGGCGTGCCAGCATGGCTTGATTGATGAAAAAACGGTTACTCGCATCACGGTCCTGTTACAAAGTGCACATCTTCCCGTGAAGGCTCCCCGTGAAATGGACTACGATGCTTTTATTAAGCACATGATGCGTGATAAAAAAGTGCTTTCAGGACAGTTGCGTCTGGTTTTACCAACGGCGATAGGCCAGGCTCAAGTGGTTGCAGATGTTCCACACCAGCTAATCGCTGATGTGATTGATGCCGGTTAACCATTGAATGCATGACAGACACGTTTGATACGCTAGCTCTGGATCTGGAAAGCCAAACCCAGCTCCTTTCTCGACTGCAATTTATCACTCGATTTAGCGCGAATCTGATCCAAGTCACCGGGCCTGATGGGGCGGGTAAAACCTGGTTAAGTGAGCGCTACATGGAGCAGTGGGCGGATGCCCATGTTCATGCCTTACTCGCGTGCCATACGGCACAAAGCGATGACCAACGTCGCGCTATCTTGCTGCGACAAATTGTCAAAGACGGTGTTTTTAATCAAGCGGATCCGCTGCTAGATAGCTTGACGATGATGCTTGACGGGGCTGGGTGTGATGCACTCATTGTGATTGATGATGCGCATCGGCTGACTCCTGGATTACTGTCTGAGCTATGGGCGTTGGTGCAATATGCACAGCATCAAGCACACTGGCGGATTAATGTTGTACTCTTTGCCTTGCCAGGAAAGTTGAACAAGTGGCTACGTCAGGTGTCTTACGGGCACGACCAAAAGCCGCTGGAGCTCGAGATTTCGCCGCTTAATGACGGTGAAGAAGAGATGTTCATCGATGTGTTAGCCGTTACGCAACGTATTGATGCAGCGGGCAAAAAACAGTGGTTAGCTAAGCTTGCTAATCAAACCGTTTACCCCGGCACCATCATGGGAAAGGACAATCAGGAGATAGGCGCTGTGAGTAAAGACAATAAAAAGCCCGCGAAAAATAATAAACCCTTTTTAATGCTGCTGTTGGCCGTGGTGCTGATGATTGTGGGTGCCGGTGCGATCTGGTGGGCTTTTCCGAGTCAAGATGACGCCTCGTCGGCTGAGACAATGCTCCCTGACGGGTTAAAAAACTTGGATGATTTACTCAACGAGCAGCAAGCGACCACTGACCCACAAACCCTTGATGGGCAAGTGACGGGCCAAGATAGCAACTCGGCAGCGGATCAAACCGACACCGTGGCGGGATCGAACGCAGCGGTGACCGATGATCAGGCGAATTTACCGCAGGAAGTCAACGGTGAGGGGTTAACCGTCGGTCGCAATGATGCGGGCCAGAGAGTGGTTTTACCTGATGATGTTGTCGACGCCATTATTAACGAACAAGATGCCGGTGGCGATGGCACCCAGGCGGTTGAGGAACCACTTGCTAGCGAGATTAACCAAGCGATTCCTGCGCCCGCGACACCGGATCAGCCCTCAGATGTGACGCAGGCGCAATCGCAAAATAGCGCCGCTTTGTCGTCTACAGAGACAGCATCTACAGAGACAGCGTCGACAGCGGACGCGGCCAGTGATAATCGCTTGTCTTTTGACGCGCAAGCTTTGCTTGATGTACCTGCCCAGCGTTATGCCCTGCAGCTCGCAGCGTTGCGTTCACGTCAAGATGCGACAGACTTTATCGCTAACTACCAACTGAGTGATCGGGTTCAGGTGTATCAAACCCAACGCAACAATGCTGACTGGTACATGGTGTTACTGGGTGATTATGCCAGCGTCACGGATGCGCGTCGTGCGGAACTGACATTGGCGGATAATCTGCGGGCGCTGCAGCCGTTTGTGAAGTCTTTTAGTCAGGTTCACCGTGAAATCAACCGCGCAAATGGGCAGTAAAATCCGCTGATTGATGAGCCAAAATAGGGTACAATCCGCCCCTTTTCACACCGCAGAGATAGATCAGGGGCAATGAGAAAGCATCGCGCGTTTCTAAAGTGGGCTGGTGGCAAATACTCGCTAGTCGATGACATTCGTCGTCATCTTCCCGAAGGGAACACGCTTATCGAGCCCTTCGTCGGTGCTGGATCGGTATTTCTAAACACCGATTACGAACATTACATTCTGGCTGACATCAACCCAGATCTTATCAACCTATACAATATTATTAAGCAAACGCCGTTGCGTTTTGTGGCGGATGCGCGCGTCTTCTTTTGCCAAGAGTACAACCAAAAAGAGCGCTATCTAGATGTCCGCCGGGAGTTTAACCTTACCACAGACCCTTATTTACGCTCGCTGTACTTTTTGTATATGAATCGTCACGGCTTTAATGGCTTGTGTCGGTACAATAAAAAAGGCGGCTTCAATGTCCCATTTGGGTCGTACAAAAAGCCATATTTTCCGGAAAAAGAGCTCGCGATCTTTGCAGAAAAGGCCCAGCGTGCAGAATTTGTATGTGAAGGGTATGGGGAGAGTTTTGCTCGGGCGACGAAAGGAACAGTGATTTATTGCGACCCTCCTTACGCGCCTTTAACTGCTACGGCGAATTTTACCACCTACGCCACCAATGGTTTTACGCTGGATGATCAAGCCTTGCTGGCTGAGCATGCTGAGCAAGCGTCGTTGGCCCAAGGGGTGCCGGTATTAATCTCCAATCACGATACGCCCTATACACGCCGTTTATATCGTGGCGCGAGTTTTAATGTGGTGAAAGTTAAGCGTACCATCAGCCGTAATGGCAATGGTCGTAATAAGGTAGATGAGCTATTGGCACTTTTTTCCCCTCAGCCATCCACGCCTTAAGCGCTGTTGCATCAAAGCGCTGTTGCCCCAAAGCGCTCACGTCAACCAGCTCACGATCACCAGCAGCGCGCCAATGACGAGTCCGATCATGATAACGCCGGTAATGATATAAATTGCCGGTGAATCATAGCCGAAATCTCGCTCGCGATTGCGTTGTGATTGCACCCCAAACAAAGCAGCGATGACACTTGTTACTACCTGTTTCAGTCTAGGTTTTTCGCCCATCCTGCCTCCATTTTCAGCCTCTGTTTTTACTCTAGTTAATTCTCTGGCACTTGCCAGTGTTCGCTGAGATTAAGCATGGTTAAGGTAAGACTTCATGGCTGATATCGGGTAGAATTACGGCGACTTTTTGGCAATTGAGGCGACCGCACTATGAAGGATTTTTTGATTGCGCCATCGATTTTATCTGCAGACTTTGCCCGATTGGGCGAAGAAGTTGAAAACGTATTGGCGGCGGGTGCAGATGTGATTCACTTTGATGTGATGGATAACCATTACGTTCCGAACCTGACATTTGGTGCCCCGGTTTGTCAGGCTTTACGTGACTATGGGATCACCGCACCGATTGATGTTCACTTGATGGTTAAGCCGGTCGACCGCATTATTCCTGATTTTGCTAAAGCGGGCGCGAACATGGTGACGTTTCATGCTGAAGCCAGTGAGCATATTGACCGCACGTTGCAGTTGATCAAAGAGCACGGCATGCAAGCGGGTTTGGTCTTTAACCCGGCAACGCCGCTCCACCACTTAGATTATGTGATGGATAAGCTCGATATGATCCTGCTGATGTCGGTCAATCCTGGGTTTGGCGGCCAGTCTTTTATTCCCACCACCTTAGATAAACTGCGTGAGGTCCGTCAGCGTATTGATGCCAGCGGGCGAGATATTCGTCTGGAAATTGACGGCGGTGTAAAGGCCAATAACATTGCAGACGTTGCCCAAGCGGGCGCGGATATGTTTGTCGCAGGGTCGGCCATTTTTGGTCAACCGGATTATAAAACCGCAATTGAAGAAATGCGTGCCGAACTGGCAAAAGTAGAAAGGTAATGAAGTCGTATGAGCCTGCGTTATATTGCATTTGATTTAGATGGCACCTTGGTTGATAGCGTGCCCGATTTGACCCAAGCGCTGCAGATGATGCTGGCGGATTTGGACCGGCCAACAGTGAGTGTAGCCGAGGTGACCGGTTGGATAGGGAATGGTGCGGATATTATGATTCGTCGCGCATTGTCCCGTGCGCATGATCATGATCCAGCGCTTGACCCTGAGCTGGTCGCAACTGCACGCACGCGTTTTAATTACCATTATGAGCACAATGGTCACGAAAAAACCGTGCTCTACCCTGGCGTGAAAGAGACCCTAACCGCATTGCACCAGCAGGGATATCAGCTGGGCGTCGTCACGAATAAACCGATCGCTTTCGTGCCCGCTATTTTAGAGGATTTAGGTTTAGCGCCCTTGTTCAGTGATGTGATTGGTGGTGATAGTCTGTCAACCAGCAAACCTGACCCAGAAGGCTTGCACCTGTTGCGCGATAAGTATGGGTTAACCAATGCCCAGATGTTGATGGTCGGTGACTCAAAAAATGATATCTTAGCAGCACACAATGCGGGAATGGCCTCCGTTGGCCTCACTTATGGCTACAACTACGGTGAGCCAATCAGTGACAGCCAACCCAGCTATGTGCTGGACCATTTTAGCCAACTAGAGGCAGTGGTGGCTAATTACTCCGCGTAACGCTTTCAACCAGCAAATAAGACCGCCCACACGGGCAACATGTAAAGGAACCGAATCATCATGAGTCAATCTTCGAAACCCATTGTATTGAGTGGTGTGCAGCCCTCAGGCGAGCTGAGTATTGGTAATTATCTGGGCGCGTTGCGTCAGTGGGAACAGATGCAAGATGATTATGATTGTCAGTACTGTGTGGTGGATTTACATGCCATTACGGTTCACCAAGATGCGGATGCCTTGCGCGAAGCGACTTTAGATGCGCTGGCGCTGTGTCTCGCGGTGGGAGTCAGTCCAGAAAAAAGCAACTTGTTTGTCCAGTCCCACGTGCCTGAGCATGCTCAACTCAGCTGGGTGTTAAACTGCTACACCCAAATGGGTGAGTTGAATCGGATGACCCAGTTTAAAGATAAGTCGCAGCGCCATGCTGAGAACATTAACGCGGGATTGTTTAGTTATCCGGTATTGATGGCGGCAGACATTCTTTTGTATCAAACCAACCAAGTGCCGGTGGGTAACGATCAAAAGCAGCACCTTGAACTGGCGCGTGACGTGGCGACCCGTTTTAATAATCGCTATGGCGATGTGTTTGCTCTGCCTGAGCCTTACACACCCGATGTCAATGCGCGGGTCATGAGCCTGCAAGATCCGACCAAAAAAATGTCGAAATCTGACGATAACCGTAACAATGTGATCGGGCTGCTCGAAGATCCAAAAGCGATTGCGAAAAAAATCAAACGTGCGGTCACGGACTCAGAAGAGCCGCCGCGTGTCCGTTTTGATAGTGCACAAAAACCGGGTGTTTCCAACTTGCTTGGGTTATTGTCTGGGGCGACGGGTGAGTCAATTGATACGCTAGAAAAAGCGTATGAAGGCAAGATGTATGGCCACCTGAAAAAAGACACTGCAGACGCCGTCGTCGCGATGCTAGAGCCGTTGCAAGCGCGCTATCATGCGTTTCGAGCTGATCGCGCAATGCTCGATAATGTGATGCAAAAAGGGACGGCGCATGCCTCTGCACGGGCACAAGACACCTTACGCAAAGTTTATGATGCGGTCGGTTTTGTGCCACGTGTGTAGCACGCGTTTGTAATAGTACAAACCTGGTACAATCACAAAACAAGTAAGCAGCGGGCCAGTCTCGCTGCTTTTTTGATCAAGGCTGAACCGGCCTCTCACTTCTAACGAATTCATCAATAATCGCTAGCCTCGATGCGATTCATATCACGTCATATTCTGTATCTATCATGAATAATGCATCCGATTTTCGAGTAAACACTCAATTTACGTGAAGGAACAGGTATGAAAAAGCCATTGATGTGGTCGCCCCTTGCTTTGGTGCTGGCCGGCGTTGCACTGCCCGCGGCGGCAAAAGCCCCACCGACTGAAACTTATCAATGTGGTGTGACAACCCCAACCCCCATCTACGCGATTCAAGGTGACGGCGCGCGTAGCCCATTGGTTCCAGACGGGCAGTACCGCTCAGATAAAACTTATGCGGTACAAGGCGTAGTCACTGCCGTTACCCAAGGCTTGTATAAAGGAGCCTGGATACAAGATCCGCAAGGCGATGGTAATCGTGCCACTTCCGATGGCTTATTTGTTTACTTGCGAGGCGCTGATGACCTCAACTTGCAGCCCGGTGACACCTTATGTGCCAGTGGTTACATCAACGAGTATTACGGCCATACCCAACTGGGTGTTACCGATGAACAAGTGGCTAAGGGGACACCTCAGGGGACGATTGCACCGACGGCACTCCGTGTTCAACCCGATGAGACTTTGCACGAGGCACTTGAGCGCTACGAAGGGATGTACGTCACCATGGACGCGGATAGCGATTTGGTGATCACGCGTAACTTTGGCTTTGACTACGATGCCTTCCGTAACAATATGGTGTTATCGCATCAATCCCCTTTATACAAACCCACGCAACAGTATCCCGCGTTAACGCCTGACGCTGAGGCATTAGCCGCGAAAAATAGCGATAACCAGCTGTATATCGAGAGCGATCAAAAAGCGAGAGACGGCGAGATCCCGTATTTTCCAGGCTTAGATGCCGAGCAGGGATATCTACGTATTGGCGCTCGGGTCGAGCGTTTGAGCGGTGTTATGGGTTATAGCTACGACCAATACCGACTTGTTGCAACAAACACCATCACTGCCGGTGATATTGTGCACCAAAA
Organism: Salinivibrio sp. MA607; assembly: GCF_001996245.1. NCBI lineage: Bacteria > Pseudomonadati > Pseudomonadota > Gammaproteobacteria > Vibrionales > Vibrionaceae > Salinivibrio > Salinivibrio sp. MA607. Next base: position 208,207 of record NZ_MUFJ01000001.1, read on the forward strand.
TGATCGTCAACCGGCACCGAATAACGTGCCTGGCGCTGACATTAAGGTGGCGAGTTTTAACGTACTTAACTATTTCACCAGCGCCAGTGCGGTCGGTGGCCCACTCAACGTGACCTGTGATGATCGTGCCGATGCCGATGCGAATCGTGGCTGTAACCGTGGGGCGAAAACGGCGGCTGAGTTTGGGTTGCAACGCACTAAAATTGTCAATGCACTCACCGCGATGGACGCCGACATTGTCGGTTTGATGGAAATTGAGAATAATGGCTTTGAGTCTGGCAGCGCCATTGCTGATCTGGTGACCCATTTAAATGCGCAATTTGCTGACTCGCGTGATCATTACCAATTTGTCGAACCCAGTGACCAAGAGAAAAATCAGGGCGCCTATTTTGGCTCAGATGCGATTATGGTGGGCATGATTTATCGCCCCGCGAAGGTCAATCTCGCAGGTGAGGCGCAAGCGGTACCCATGCCAGAGCAGCATATCAGCGGCGAAAGTCCAGACGGAGAAACTAAGACACTCGACAAATACCAGCGTGATAGCCTAATTCAACGTTTTATGGTTAATGACCAGCCGCTCAGTGTGGTGGTGAATCACTTTAAATCGAAAGGCTCAGGCTGCTATGAAGACTGGATTGCGGGTGAGTTTGATACTGATACCGCGGATATGCAGGGACACTGCAATGCGTTTCGCGTGTCTGCCGCCGTTGCATTGCGTGACCATCTCAAAGCGGTCGACGGTGACGTATTAATTTTGGGTGATCTCAATGCTTATGCGCAAGAAGATCCGGTGCGGGTGCTAACGGATTATCAGCGTACTGAGGGCCAGCGCGATATTATCACCGCGGCGGGCACTGAAATTCGTGGTGTGCCTATGCATCCAACGCCAAGCGTCGTTGAGCAAGGTCTTGGTTATACCAACCTCGCAACGCAGTGGTTAGGGGATAAAGCCTACTCGTACTCATTTTCTGGAGAACTGGGCGCGTTAGATCATGCACTCGCCAATGCCAGTTTGGCGAGCAAAGTGGTCGGGGTGGAAGAGTGGCATATTAACTCGGTAGAGAGCACTCTGTTTGAGTACAGCCGACAATATAGCGGAGAATTGGTGAAATCGAGTAATCCATTCTCGTCATCCGATCACGATCCTGTGCTGATCTCACTCGATTATCCTGAGCCCGTGGTCCCCGTCTCGGTGACGATCAATAATCGCAGTTTCTTGCCTATTATCCCCTTACTTAATGGACAAAAAAGTCCGGATCATGCGTGGATGAAATGGCGCGCGACGCGCACCTTTGACCAGGCTAGCCCTTTAGTTCAATCCTTGGCGCTGCAGCCGGATGATTCGATAAGGGTATCCGTGAAAGCGCTAGGGCTGATCCCGGTTTACTGCGGCCGTGCACCTGCAGATAGCGCGATGACGGTTAAATACACCGGATTTCGCTGTCAGCTCACCCAGCCGTAATCTTGTGGCGGGCAGCGAAGGTTGCTCGCACCTGGATGACGCCTATTCAGCACTGTGGTAGCATCATGCCGGTTTTCCATCGCATGGCGTAGCACAGTGCTTCTTATCATCGATAATTACGATTCCTTTACCTATAACCTTTATCAGTACTTTTGTGAGCTGGGCGCATCGGTCCATGTTGCGCGAAATGACGCCATTAGTGTGGCGGATATTGAGGTGATGGCTCCCTCGCACATCGTTATCTCCCCTGGCCCTTGTACCCCGGATGAAGCGGGGATTTCCTTAGCGGTGATTGCACACTTTGCCGGGAAAATTCCAATTTTAGGGGTCTGTCTTGGCTATCAGGCGCTGGCACAAGTATTTGGCGCGAACGTCGTGAGAGCTCGTACGGTAATGCATGGCAAAACGTCCCAAGTTACCCACCAAGGAGAAGGGGTCTTCGCTGGCCTGCCTAGCCCTGTCACTGTCACGCGTTATCATTCTTTATTAGTTGAACCTCAAAGCCTACCTCACTGTTTGGCCGTCACAGCGACCGCTATCGATAACGATGGCAGTGAGATTATAATGGCGCTCAAACATCGGCAGCTGGCGATTGAGGGGGTGCAATTTCATCCGGAAAGTATTCTGACGGAGCAGGGCCATGCCTTGTTAGCCAATTTTCTTCAACAATCTTAGGTAGCGGGGCGGGCAGGTTAATATGTTCGTCTTTTGACGCTCTATCTGTGGCGGCCTCTATCGTACAGTCTTTACCGTATGTCTTCCTTTCTTGAGTCTTTTTTTTCAGCAATGGTTGCAAAAAATAGCGATCTTTATCACTAATTTTACATTTCGCTGTTTTTAATCACTTTGTCAACGGCTGCAACCTTATGCAACTGTCGGTCTTTAGTCCGTTAATCTTGCCTTCTTAGCATCATAGCCTTACTCACTTTCATCTTCTCTTTGCTCACAGTTTATGCATAACTATCTCTTTAAACTGCATGAGCTTTGTTACCATGCTGAAAACAAAACATAATCTGCTATTGCTGCGGTTAAAATAATGTAAATACTATGCCTCATAGATAAAACATAGAAGGATTGAGTGATGACAATGGAGCACAAAGTAGAACGTAAACTCTTCGATGAAGTCATGGTGCCATGTTACAACCCAATGCCGATGATTCCTGATCACGGTAAAGGGTCGCGCATTTGGGACCAAGAAGGCCGAGAGTATATCGATTTTGCCGGTGGTATCGCGGTGAGCTGTTTAGGCCATTGTCATCCGGTCATGGTTGATGCGTTAACCGAGCAAGCCCAGAAACTGTGGCATTTGAGTAATGTCATGACCAATGCGCCCGCGTTGCGTCTGGCTAAACGCCTCACCGAACTCTCATTTGCCGACCGCGTGTTTTACGCTAACTCGGGCGCTGAAGCGAACGAAGCGGCCCTGAAACTGGCACGTCGTTGGGCAAAAGAAGAACATGGTGAGCATAAAAGTGAAATCATTGCCTTTACCAAAGGCTTCCATGGTCGCACCTTCTTTACTGTCACCGTAGGTGGTCAGCCCGCGTATTCCGATGGCTTTGGGCCCAAACCCGGCGATGTAACACACCTTCCTTACAATGACATTGCCGCATTGGCCGATCATATTTCGGACCGAACCTGTGCGGTGATGATGGAGCCTTTACAAGGTGAAGGTGGGATTGTGCCGCCAGAGCCAGGTTTTCTCCAAGCCGTGCGTGAACTGTGTGATAAACACAATGCGCTTTTAGTGTTTGATGAAGTGCAAACGGGGAACGGGCGCACCGGTACTTTTTATGCTTATCAAGAGTCTGGGGTCGAGCCCGATATTTTAGCCACCGCAAAATCACTCGGTGGCGGGATCCCAATTGGTGCCATGTTAACGACCGACGCCTTGGCTGCGCATATGAAGCCGGGGGTTCATGGCTCTACTTATGGCGGTAATCCACTGGCCTGTGCGGTGGCAGAAGCGGTGGTTAATGAAGTGACCAAACCCGACGTGCTTGCCGGTGTCATAGAGCGTGAGCAATGGTTCCGTGACGGGTTAGAAGCGATCAATGATAAATATGGCATCTTCAGTGAAGTGCGTGGCAAAGGCTTGTTACTCGGTGCGGCACTGAACCAAAACTGGGAAGGCCGAGCACGCGATATCTTGGTTGCGGCAGGCGAAGAAGGCTTATTGGTTCTCGTTGCCGGGCCTAATGTGGTGCGTTTTACTCCCTCACTGGTCATTACCAAAGCGGATATTGAAGAAGGAATGGCACGCCTAGAACGTGCGATTGCCAAGGTCGTCGCAGGATAGCGACCTGACTCACTCGGAGGGATTTGAGATGTTAGTTATTCGGCCGATCCGTGCATCAGATTTTGATGCACTGATGTTGTGTGCGGAAGCGTCCGGGCATGGATTTACCTCCTTGCCGGTCGATGCCGATTTGCTACAGGGGCGGATTAATAATTCGCTTGAGAGTTTTGCCAAACAGGTGACAGAGCCGGGGCCAGAGGGATATCTGATGGTCGCCGAAGATTTAGAAACCGGTGAAATCGCAGGGACCACGGGCATCGAAGCCGCCATTGGCCTTGATAACCCGTTTTACAGTTACCATCTGACCAAGGTGGTACATTCATCACGCAAACTGAACGTGCACAACATTGTTGAAGTGTTGACCTTTGGCAACAACTACACGGGGGCGACAGAAATCTGCACCCTGTTTATGCGTCCAGAGTTTCGTGGCGGGTTAAACGGTAAGTTATTGTCTAAATGCCGCTTCCTAATGCTGGCGCAATTTCCAGAGCGCTTCGCTGACGTGGTGTTTGCCGAAATGCGCGGTGTGTCGGATGACGAGGGCAACTCGCCATTTTGGCAGTGGCTAAAAGACAACTTTTTTAACATTGACTTTACCTTGGCGGATTATCTCACCGGGATTGGTGCCAAAGGGTTTATTGCCGACTTAATGCCTAAATTGCCGATTTATGTGAGCCTACTGAGTGAGGAAGCTCGTGCAGTTATCGGTCAAGTGCACCCGAATACCCGTCCAGCATTACGCTTGTTGGAAAAAGAGGGCTTTTCTTGCCGTGGTTATGTCGACATCTTTGATGCGGGCCCAACGGTAGAATGCTTACGCCCCAATATTGAGTCTGTACGTCACTCTTTCACCGCCTCAGCGCGCGTAAGAGAGCACAGTAGCGCGCAGGATTATTTAATATCGAATACCGATTTTGCTGGCTTCCGTGCCACCGCGGCGAAAGCTGCGATCGATCACGAAACCAATCAAGTTGTGATTAGCCCAGCGGTTGCCGATGCATTGAATGTAAAAAACGGCGATCAACTGCGTTTGATTGCCATGGGGGGATAAAATGACAAAGCAATCAGCAGGCCATTTGATTCATGGCGAGTGGGTGAAAGGCGAGGGCGAGATCATGACCTCGCAAAACCCCTTTGATAGTCAATGTATTTGGCAAGGTGCAGAAGCGAGTCGTTCGCAAGTGGAGCAAGCGGTCAGCGCCGCACGCGACGCGTTTTTGCGTTGGCGCAATACCGATTTTTCTGAGCGCCAAGCGCTGGTGGAGCGCTTTGCCGAGATAGTGAAAGCCAATACCGATGAACTGGCTCGGGTCATTGCCGAAGAAACGGGCAAACCCTTGTGGGAAACCAAAACCGAAGTCGGGGCCATGGTAGGCAAAGTGGCGATCTCCTTGCGCGCGTACCACGAAAGAACAGGCTCACGTGAAAAAGACGTCAATGGCACCCAAGCGGTATTACGCCATCGTCCACTTGGCGTTATGGCGGTATTCGGGCCTTACAATTTCCCTGGGCATCTACCTAATGGCCACATTGTTCCAGCTTTATTGGCGGGCAACAGCGTAGTATTTAAACCCTCTGAGCTGACGCCAAAAGTCGCAGAGAAGACCTTGGGCTATTGGCTCGAAGCGGGATTACCGCAAGGACTGATCAGCCTGGTACAAGGTGGGCGCAATACCGGCGAGGCGCTGGCCCAAGCGCGCGGTATTGACGGTTTATTGTTTACCGGTAGCGCCAATACGGGGCATATTCTTCATCGTCAGTTTGCTGGCCAGCCCGATAAAATGCTGGCGCTGGAAATGGGGGGCAATAACCCCTTGGTGGTGAGTGATCAGTTCGGTGATTTAGACGCCACGGTATACACCATTATTCAATCGGCCTACCTCAGTGCCGGTCAGCGGTGTACGTGTGCACGCCGCCTGCTGCTGCCTGAGGGAGAAGTGGGTGACAAGATCTTGACTCGCCTAGCACAATGGACCAAAACCGTGCGAGTGGGTGGCCAGTTTGATGATCCCGCGCCTTTCATGGGCGCCCAAATTTCAATGGCTGCCGCCGAGGGGATTTTGGCCACACAACAGAAATTGATCGATCTGGGAGCTACCCCCGTCATAGAGTGCGAGCATTTACACGATGCGGTGATTTCTCCAGGGATTTTAGATGTGAGTGGCATTCAAGCGTTACCCGACGAAGAGTATTTCGGTCCGCTACTACAAGTGCAGCGCTATCAGGATATGGCTGATGCGATCACGAAGGCGAATGATACCCGCTATGGTTTGTCGGCAGGCCTTATCAGTGAAGACGAGGGCGAATGGCAATACTTCCTCGATCATATTCGCGCAGGGATTGTGAATCGTAATCGTCAGTTGACAGGGGCAAGCGGTGATGCGCCATTTGGCGGGCCAGGTGCGTCGGGTAATTTACGTCCAAGCGCTTACTATGCCGCCGATTATTGCGCTTATCCCATGGCATCAATGGAAGGGGAGCAGGTGGTACTGCCTGAGACGTTCGCCCCCGGTATTCCGACTCAACAAGATTAAGGAGACCAATATGGACAGTGGCCAAGCGTTATTCGATAAATTATGGCAAGACTATATTAACCGTCTTTGCCCATCGGCACATCAGGTACATGCCTTGCTCGAAGAAGGGCAGCCTTTAATCAATGATCATATTGCCTTGCGGACATTTGGTTTGCCCAAGGTTGGGCTTGAGGTCTTGGCGCGCCCCTTCCTGGCGCTAGGCTATCAGCAAAAAGGGGACTATACCTTTGAAGCGAAAAAGCTCAATGCCTGCCATTTCGAGCACCCCGATCCTTTGATGCCGAAAGTGTTTATCAGTGAATTGATGGTCGAGCAATGCTCGCCTGCGCTGCAAGCCATTGTTCATAAGCTGGTGGCACAAGTCGATGCGTCGTCACTAACAGGGAGCGATTTTCTTCATCAGGGGCGGCTTTGGGACATCGATAGCGCCACCTATCAAGCGCTTGCTGAGGAGAGTGAATACGCGTCCTGGGTAGCCGCGCACGGTTATGGCGCGAATCATTTCACAGTGAGTGTCAATCAGTTAAAGGCTCATGATCATTGCCAATCGGTTAATCAAAAGCTGCGAGACAATGGCTTTGCAATTAACGAAGCGGGTGGGGAAGTAAAAGGGGACGCATCCGTTTATCTGGAGCAATCCTCCACCATGGCTGACCGTGTCCCTGTTGTTTTCTCTGATGGCACGCAAACCATTCCAGGTGGGTTTTATGAGTTTGCTAAGCGTTATGTGTTGCCCAACGGTGAGTTGTACCAGGGGTTTGTTGCCGCTTCAGCGGATAAAATTTTTGAGAGCACGCACTAACAAATAGTGGATATAACGAGGCCTAAACGGTTAAGGAAGAGTTCGCTCTTCCTTTTTTTTTGTTTTAAAAAGAAAAACCGACGCCAGGGCGTCGGTTGGGAATACAGAGAGCGCTGTGATTAGCGGGTACCGTATACCACGATGGTTTTACCATGGGCTGAAATAAGGTTTTGCTCTTCCAGCATTTTAAGAATACGCCCCACGGTTTCACGCGAGCAGCCAACGATTTGGCCAATTTCTTGACGTGTGATCTTAATTTGCATGCCATCAGGGTGCGTCATGGCATCGGGTTGCTTCGCTAAATTCAACAAGGTTTGCGCAATACGGCCCGTGACGTCCAGGAAGGCAAGATCCCCCACTTTTTGGCTGGTCACTTGCAAACGGCGCGCCATTTGTGAGGACAAACGCATCAATATATCGGGGTTAACCTGGATCAGTTGGCGGAACTTTTTGAATGAGATTTCTGCCACTTCACAAGGAGACTTAGCCCGAACCCAAGCGGTACGCTCCTGATCATCTTCGAAAAGGCCTAGCTCACCGATGAAATCACCTTGGTTAAGATAAGACAGGATCATTTCCTTGCCTTCTTCATCTTTGATTAGAACGGCGACAGACCCTTTCACGATGTAATACAAGGTCTCCGCTTTTTCGCCTGCATGAATCAGCGTGCTTTTAGACGGATACTTGTGGATGTGACAATGTGAAAGGAACCACTCGAGTGTAGGGTCTGTTTGAGGTTTTCCTGGAACCATATAACTTATTTCCTCTGCATGTGTTGCCCGGCAACAACGTCCTATCTTTGTCTGAGGGGTAACCCACCAGATCTATGCACAGAATACGAAGTCTGGGCGCGGGCTACAAGCTCACTGTATGTTAACAAGAGTGTATCTTTTTTTGTTAGCAATTTCTTGATTTTGATCTAGGCCAACCGCCTAAAAAACTGGCAAAAACGTGGCTAAGATCACGGCTTGAGAAGTAATACACGATAGATGCGCTACGCCCTAGCCAATCTTGCCTTTTTCGATTAGCTGCTGAATCAATGGACGGATGATAAGTTCCATCGCAAAGCCCATCTTACCGCCTGGCACGACGAGTGTATTATGCCGTGACATAAAAGACCCCGTGATCATTTGCAGCAGATAAGGAAAGTCGACGTTTTTCATCCCTCGAAAGCGGATCACCACAAAGCTCTCATCCAACGAAGGAATGCCTTTGGCGTTCAGTGGGTTGGAGGTATCGACCGTCGGCACCCGTTGAAAGTTAATGTGAGTGCGTGAGAATTGCGGCGTAATATAATGCAAATAATCGTCCATCGACCGCACAATCGAGTCGGTGACCGCTTCGCGTGAGTGGCCCCTATCGCGGGTATCGCGGACAAACTTCTGAATCCACTCAAGGTTGACGATCGGGACCATACCAATCAATAGGTCGACATGTTGAGCGACATTGACCTCACCATCAACCACACCGCCGTGCAAGCCTTCGTAAAATAGTACGTTGGTATTGTCGGGTAAATCCTGCCATGGTGTGAAGGTCCCTGGCATTTGATTGTAGGGCACCGCTTCGTCAAAGGTATGCAAGTAGCGGCGATATTTGCCTGTGCCGAGTTCACCGTACTCACGGAAAAACTGCTCTAATCGCGGAAAATCATTGGCGGTGGGGCCAAAGTAACTAATGTGCCGTCCTTGCTCACGTGCTTTACGGATCTCGACGTCCATTTCCGGTCGCGTAAAGCGATGGAAACTGTCCCCTTCTAGCCACGCCGCTTTGATGTTCATCATCTGGAACATCTTACGGAATGCTTCGGATGTGGTGGTGGTCCCTGCTCCTGAAGAGCCGGTGACCGCGATGATTGGATGTTTAGCCGACATGACGCGCCCTGTCATTCAGTCTGAATGTGTATCGCTGTTTATTGCGTACAGCGATGCTAAGATCTGAGTGCTTCTTTACGACGAATATCCACTGTCTCGTGCAACTCAGAATACACAATCACGGCGTCGCCGGATTGCAGTTGTTGGCGAACATCCGCCACTTTTTGTGCAAAGCTGACTTCCTGCTCACCATAATCGGTTCCTTCCCGTAACACAAAGTGCTCGATTAAACGAGTCAGTGTTTCCTCAGGGACCGATTGCCAAGGAACCATCATACTACATCACCTTTTGTTGATTTATGGCTGAGACGTTAGGGTGCTTGATGCTGATATTGTGAATCAGCTCGCATTTTACCCAATCATTCAACACAATGCAGTAGATCAATGTGCGTCGGTCTTTTTTGCTTTGCGTGGCGTCCTTTTTTAACGGGACGAGCAAAGGCGTGAGGCTAACCAGTGAGGCACCGACTGCTCCAGCCAGAACTGTGGCTGGCGCCAACTGCCGGTAACAAAACCAACATGCCCACCATGTTCGCTCAGTTGATAGTCAATATTCGCGGGCAGAGGCGAGGTTGGGATCACTGCGTCGGTCATAAAGGGATCGTCTTTCGCATGGATAATCGCAAGTGGGACCGTAATAGCGTCAAGGACAGATAAACCACTACAGCTTTGATAGTAGTGTTGAGCATCGTCAAAGCCATGCAGCGGTGCGGTGACCGTTTGATCAAACTCGAACAGAGTTTTAATCTTTGGCCGCTCCCCAGCATGCCACCGACCCACTTTTTGGTGTCGGGTAAGTTTTTCCGATAAGGTTTGTCGCATCGACCGTAGCAAATACGCTTGATAAACACGGGAAAACCCTTGTTGAATACGGGTCGAGCACGCCGCTAAATCGAGCGGGGGAGAAATAGCACAACCACAACTGACAATCGGATCATGCTGATAGTCGGCCAGGTAGCGCACCAACATGTTTCCTCCCAAAGAGACTCCCACAGCGGCAATCTCATTGTTCGGGTAGGTCTGGCGTAAATAGGTCAAAAATGCCCGAGCGTCCTCCGTTTCGCCGGAATGATAAGTCCGCGGCGCGCGATTAAGACGGCCACTGCAACCGCGAAAATGCATCACCACACCGCACCAGCCTTGCTGTTTAAAAGCGGCCAATAATCCATTGGCATAAGGGCTATCAAAGCTTCCTGCCAGGCCATGAAACAAGACAATAATAGGCTGTCCTACCTCGGGATGATGCGTCCATGCAAGATCGACAAAGTCACCGTCAGGCAGATCAAACGCTTGCCAAATAGGCGCAAAAAGCGGTTGCCGGCGCAGCAGGCGTGGCAGTAAGGTTTGCAGATGCGCATTACGGGCAGTTGGAATGGGGTTAAAGGGTGTCATCATCGTCTGCTCCATCCTCTTTTGTAGGCCGGTCTACCCGTAGTGGTGTATAGAGATTACGGGCAGAGGGGGATAGCTGGCGGCAATAATAGGCCAAGGGAGACGCGGCTTGTGTGAGCCAGGATTGACGATTAAGCACTTCAATCAAGTCTTGTTGCTGGAACTTCTCTAAACTGAGTTCAAAGTTGAGCATTTTTTTATATTGGCCGGTGCCCACGCGTGGCTTGAGATCGCGTCTTAGATGGCGATAAGCGATCAGCAAATGTTCAGACCGGCTCAAGGCGTGCTTAAGCTGGGTGAGGCTCTCGGGGCTAAGCCCGTAACCGTGGCTTTCAATCCAAGCGAGCAACAAAGCAAGGTTCACATTGCCTTGGTGCTCGTCTTGTAATTTAAGGCAGGCTTGTTTGACCTCTTGCTTAGCATAGTGGTGCAAACAAAACTGCCAAAGATCGGCGGCGTTTGCCATCCCAGGCGTTAGTGTTGGTTGAATGTCGCCTCCAGGGCTTCTAGCGCTTCTTGTTGCTCCATCCATTCTTGTTCCACCTCTTCGAGCGTCGACTTTGCATCGGCTTGGCGTTGCAATTGCTCCGTTAAACGGGCTTTGTTGTCACTCTGGTAAATAGCGGGATCCGCTAATTGGTTTTCTGCTTCTGCGATAATGGCAGAAAGTTGTTCGATCTTTGTGTCTAAACGGTCAATTTTTTTTCGTAGTGGCGCCGTTTGTTTTCGGCATTCGGCTTCACGACGCTTTTGTGCTTTTCGATCTAACTGCGTTTGCTGTGGGGCAAGCTTTTCGTCTGCGGCTTGCTTTTTGTTTTCCGCACGATCAGCGCGTTGTTGTTCGGTCAGCCAGCGGTGATAGTCGTCTAAGTCGCCATCAAAGGGTAGCACTGCGCCCTTGTCCACCAAATACAAGTCATCGGCTGTCGCACGCAATAAAAAGCGATCGTGGCTGACGATCACCATCGCGCCATCATAGGATTGCAATGCGAGCGTTAACGCTTGGCGCATGTCGAGATCCAAATGGTTAGTCGGTTCATCCAACAGTAACAAGTTCGGTTTTTGCCAAACTAACAATGCAAGGACTAAACGTGCTTTTTCGCCGCCAGAGAAAGGGCCAATGTTTTCCAACGCTTTGTCACCTTGAAAGCCAAACCGTCCGAGAAAATCTCGCAGGGTTTGCTCGGCAGTAGTTGGTGCTAAGCGATTTAGATGCTGGAGCGGCGTTTCATCGATACGTAAGGTATCGAGTTGATGCTGGGCAAAATAACCTATTTTCACCCCTTGAGAGTAGCTTAGCTCGCCAGCCATCGCCGGCAAATCGCCCGACAATAACTTGATCAGCGTTGATTTGCCCGCGCCGTTACGCCCTAACAGGCCAATGCGCGCCCCAGGCACTAAGTTAAGGCGAATGTTCTCGATAATTGGCGTTTTGTTATAGCCAGCGGCCACCTTATCCATCATAAGAATGGGAGTGGGCAATGCATCAGGGGGTAAAAAGGTAAAGCTAAATGGATTATCGTATTGAGCCGGTAGCACCTTTTCCATGCGTTCCAGCGCTTTTATCCGACTTTGCGCTTGGCGGGCTTTGCTGGCTTTGTATCGGAAACGGTCAATGTAGGATTGCATGTGAGCAACTTGCTTTTGTTGCTTCTCATATTGCGCTTGCTGTTGTGCTAACTTTTGCGCGCGCATGCTTTCAAAATCCGAGTAGTTACCGGTGTATTCATTCAGCTTAGCGTGCTCAATATGAATGATACGATTGACCACAGGATCAAGAAAATCACGGTCGTGTGAGATCAAGACCAAGGTTCCCGGATACTGCTGCAACCATTTTTCTAGCCACATCACTGCGTCCAAATCGAGGTGGTTGGTGGGCTCGTCGAGTAGCAGTAAATCTGAGCGACATAACAAAGCTTGTGCCAAGTTAAGTCGCATGCGCCAGCCCCCAGAGAACTGCGTTAATGACCAATGGATTTGCGTCTGACTGAACCCCAAGCCATCCAGCAAACTTGCGGCGCGCGCCTCTATGGTATAGCCGCCAATCGCATCGAGCTTATCGTGTAACAACGCCACTGCATTGCCATCATCTTTGGCTTCGGCGTTACGCAGCGCGTCTTGCAGCTCACGGTATTCAGTATCGCCATCAATCACATATTCCAGCGCACTTTTATCCAATGCGGGGGTTTCTTGTGCCACCCAAGCCACTTGCCATTGACTGGGGTAATCATAGTGCCCTGCATCAAGAGAAAGTTGGTGGCGTAGCAAGGCAAACAGGCTGGACTTGCCACAGCCATTTTTACCCACCAAGCCGACTTTGTCGCCGGGTGCGATGATGGCAGAGGTGTGGTCAAGCAGGGGCTTACCACCACGAAGCAATTGAATGTCGGAGAAGCGAATCATGATTACTCAGTCTGTCTTGGGTTGATGGATGCACGTTGCGCGGTCGTTATACCAGCTTGATGCGGAGATTGCCAAATTCCACCGGTGGCGCGAGTGGTTAGACAGGGGGTTGGCCTTTTTGTATGTTAAAGTTAAAAACATGGCATAAAGAACAGATTGTGTGCTTGGCCAATCATAACGACAAGGAAGCGTATGCCTCAAGACAAGAAGGACAACCCACGCTCTCCCAAGGTGCTTGTTATCGTGGCGCATCCTGATCCGGATGAATCGGTCGCCAATCGCCGATTACTCGAATCGATACGCCCGCTGGCGAATGTCACTGTGCATGATATTTACGCCGCTTATCCGGATTTTGTGGTGGATGTCCATCACGAGCGTGCGTTGGTGACTGACGCCGATGTGTTGGTGTTTCAACACCCCCTACAGATGTACTCATGCCCGGCGTTATTGAAAGAGTGGATTGATGTGGTACTCGGAAAAGGCTTTGCTCATGGGCAAGGGGGGGATGCGTTAGCGGGAAAAACATGTCGTTTTGTGGTCACCACAGGTGGAGCAGCAGAAGCGTTCAGTAAAATCGGCTACAACAAATATTCCATGGAGGAGTTATTGCAACCTTTTGAACTGACGGCGGCGTTATGCCGCATGCACTGGGTCTCACCTTTAGTTCTTCACTGGGCGCGCCGCGTCACCGATGCTGATCGCAATGCCTTTGCTGAACTCTATGCGGACTGGTTGGCTAACCCTTTAGCGAAGCAGGAGGCACATCGTGGATCATAGCTTTCTGCTCATTGCGTTTATCTTTTTATTGGCAGCTGTGATTGCGGTGCCTTTGGCGCAGCGTTTGGGGATGGGCTCGGTGCTTGGCTACTTGGTAGCAGGCATTGTGATTGGCCCTTGGGGGCTGGGTTTAATCGATGATGTCGACTCAACCCTGCATTTTGCCGAATTTGGTGTGGTGCTGCTGCTGTTTTTGATTGGCTTGGAGCTTAACCCTAAAAAGTTATTGAAAATGTGGCGCCCCATTATCGGCCTTGGTGGTAGTCAAGTGGTGCTGACCGGGGTCGTGATAGGGGCATTAAGTGTCTTCGCTGGGCTCACGTTGCCACAAGGCGTGGTGATCGGGGCGGGGCTGGCACTTTCTTCTACCGCGATTGCGATGAAAATCATCGAAGACCAACGCTTAATGCGCAGCGAAACCGGACAATCTGGATTTGCCGTTTTATTATTTCAAGATATCGCCGTGATCCCGATACTGGCTGTGATCCCAGCGTTGGCCGGTGGCAGTGCAGGCAGTTGGTTTGATGTCCTCTGGATGTTTTTAGGCATTGGCGCTCTCTTGGCCGGCGGTCACTTTTTCTTGCGCCCTATTTTTCGTCTGATCGCGATGAGTGGCGTCACCGAGTTGTTTAATGTCACCGCGCTTGCCTTGGTCATCGGGATTGCATTGGCCATGCAAAGCCTTGGTCTATCGATGGCGCTGGGGGCGTTTTTAGCCGGGGTGTTGTTGGCTGAGAGTGAATACCGCCATGAGCTTGAGACGGCAATTGAGCCCTTTAAAGGGTTATTACTCGGGCTGTTTTTTATAGCGGTCGGGATGACGGTCGACTTAGGGCTTTTACTGGAATATCCCTGGGCGATCATCGGTGCCGTGGCTGCGTTAGTCGGTGGTAAAGCCTGCTTACTGTATGGACTGGCGCGTGCGTTTGGTGTCGCGCCCAAGGCGCGCAGTCAAATGGCGGTATTGCTCAGTCAGGGGGGAGAGTTTGCCTTTGTGATTTTCACTGCCGCGCGTAGCCAAGGGCTATTGGATAAAGAATTAAATGCCTTTTTGCTTGTGGTCGTGAGCTTGTCGATGATGACTACACCGTTAATTCTCTCGCTCCAGCAGCGTTGGTTTGCGCGTACTTTTAACGAGCCTGAATCCTTGCCTCCGCAAGCGCCATTTACTGAGACTGACTCGCGAGTCATCATTGCCGGATTTGGTCGGTTTGGTCAGGTAGTCGGTCGCTTGATGTTCGCCAATAAAATCGGGGTGACCATCCTGGAACGTGATCCGACTCAAATCAAGTTACTACGCCGCTATGGCTACGAAGTGTATTATGGTGATGCTACGCAACTCGATTTATTACGTGCCGCTGGTGCAAAGACGGCTGAAGCGATCGTGATTTGTACCGATTCGCCAGACGAAGTGATGGAGATTGTTGATCTTTGTGCCCATCACTTCCCTAATCTAAAAGTAATGGCGCGTGCGCGTAGTCGTGTCGAGGCGTATCAGTTGATGGCGCACGGTGTCGATCAGTTTTCTCGGGAAACCTTTTTGGGCGCGCTGGATCTTGGGCGGCAAACGTTAGAGTCCCTAGGCATGCACCCATACAAAGCGAAACGCGCAGAAATATTGTTCCGTAAACTCGATATGCGGGTGCTGGAAGATTTATTGCCTCAGCACAGTCAAGATGTCGCGACTGCATCACGAGTTAAAGAAGCGCGCAAAGAGCTGGAAGAAATTTTTGACCGAGAAATGCGCGGTGATAGTGAGCGGCATCAAAGTTGGAATCGAGACGAATAAGGTGTTGATGTGAAAAAACGTTTTATCGCAGGCGCTGCCTGTCCGTCGTGCCAACAACGCGATACATTGCGAGTGTGGCGTGAGAATAACATTGACAAAGTGGAATGTGTCAGCTGCGATTACCATGATAGTCGGTTACCGGAATCGGCACAACAGTCACACTCTGGCGCCGAGTCGGCAGAGAATGTCATTGGGATCTTTAAACCGGAGTAGGGGATCCGTTATCATCGGCAGTCCATTTACCTTCCGGTCTCGGAGCGAGCATGAAAATTGCAAAAGATGTGGTAGTCAGCCTGGCTTACCAAGTAAAAAATGAAGACGGTGCACTTGTTGATGAATCAACAGCACAAGAGCCTCTCCAATACCTACACGGTCATCGTAACTTGATCGTCGGACTTGAGAGCGCGCTGGAAGGCCGTGAAAAAGGCGAGAACTTTGAAGTGACGGTAGGCCCAGACGAAGCTTACGGTGATTACCAAGAAGCCATGGTACAACGTGTACCGGCTAACGTGTTCCAAGGCGTCGATCAAGTTGAAGTTGGTATGCGTTTTATGGCTGAAACCGACCAAGGCCAGATCCCAGTCGAAGTGACTGAGGTTGAAGGTGATGAAGTTGTTGTTGATGCCAACCACATGCTTGCAGGCCAAACCCTGTCCTTCTCAGTGGAAATCGTTGATGTGCGTGAAGCCACTGAAGACGAGCTTTCACACGGGCACATTCACCAAGACGGTGAAGAATGTGGCCACGACCACTAATCACGACGATAGATGAGTGGTAGTGAGTCCCATCGAATAAAAGGCGCCGTTTGGCGCCTTTTTTTATTTGGCCGTCGTGACCGCGCGCTAATCGTCACGCATACGGTGTGGTTTCAATAATGCGGGGGGGGTGTTTCTTCAGCTTGGCTAGCAATATTCTCTGGCTCAACATGTTGGAGCTTGCTGACAAGGTACTGGATTTGGACCGTCATGCGCTCAATATCACCTTGTTGTCGCGTCAATGCGGTATTGAGCTGGTCGATCGTGTCTTCTTGAAACGCCACTTTGTACTCAAGATCATCAATTTGCTGTTGTAACTTATCTATCTCGCTCATATTGCTCTCTCGTTATTGCGCGTCGGTTAACCAAGCTTGGGCAATCCCGGCCGAGGTACCTGAAATAACACGTCCAGTTGGATCAATCGCTACATCATACACCACTGCGCTGGGTGGGCGAGTATCTGGCTGGGCCAATGCTTGCCAACGACCTATATTTTTACCCGTTTTCACATCCCACAATTCGACCCGTTGTGACGGTGAACCGGTGGCTAGCAAGGTACCATCATCGGAAAACCGGGCACTGACATAAATGGCTTGGCGGGCAAAGATATCCAATTCACTGACTTTCTCGCCACTGGGTAGGGCCCAAATCACAGCGCGGTTGCCACCGTCAGAGACAAATGCGTACTTCCCCTCACGATGCAAGGCGACTTGTTTCACTCGCCGATCATAAGCAAAGTCATTGATGATCTGGCCAGACTGGGTATCCCAGAAGTAGGCGTGATGGTCATTGCCACCTGAGAGCACATAGGCGCCGTTGGGGGAAATCGAGACTGCATTGATTTTATCGCGGTGGGCGAGGAACTCTAAGCGCCTTCCCGTGCCTAAGTCGATAAATAATGCTTTTCCATTCGACAACGCTAGCACCAATTTTTCACCGTTATTACTGATCGCGGCATCGCGTATGATGCCTTCAGAAATGGACCATAACCCTTGAGCTTGGCTCCAGGCCAGGTCCCAGACGGCAAAGTTTTGTGCTGTTGTGGTAATGGCATAGCGCTTATTATCGGAAATATGACTAACAACGACCGGATTGGCGTCCGGATCTTGCGCACCGAGTTCGGCCAGCTGCTGATTAGTGACCAGATCCCACAGGACAATATCCGTTTCTTCAGACGCGATCAGGGCAAAACGGCCGTCACGACTGAGGCTAAAACTGGTCGCCCCTTCCGGATGGATTGACCAGCGCTGGGCTTCTTTGCCAGACTGCCAACAACCGGTTAAGCTGTTAATAACTATAAAAATGCAAATAATGTGGCGGATTTTGGGCATCATGCTTGAGTTCCAGTGTTTGCAGCCATATAACCACGAGTATATTGATAGAATCAGGCTTTCGCATTGTTGATGCGTCAGTAACAACCATACGAGGATTTATCCTTGTCATCAACGGAGTACCCAATGAAATCAGTAATGAAGATGTCGCTACTCGCGGCAACCGTTGCCTTTGCCGTCGGCTGTCAGCAAGACGACGCTAAAGTAGAGCAAACCAATCAAGCGGCCGAACAAGCGGAAGCAGCGTTTGCCAACGATGACGACAAAGCAGCCTACGCGATCGGTGCGTCTTTAGCCCAATACCTCAACGCTAACTTAGAGCAACAGGCAGACATCGGCTTAGAGCTTGATAAAGAGGTGGTACTGCAAGGGGTGCAAGATGTCTTTCAAGGGGAATCAAAACTGACCGATGAGCAAGCGCAAGCGGCGCTGCAATCGCTTGATCAGCGCGTGACTAAACTGGCGCAACAGCAAGCCAAAGAGAAAGCAGAAGCCGCGATTTCGGAAGGTGAAAAATACCGGGCTGACTTTGCCCAGCAAGACGGCGTTAAAGAAACGGAATCTGGCTTGCTTTACAAAGTGGATAGCATGGGCGAGGGCGATAAGCCAGCCGCAGAAGATACCGTGGTTGTTCACTACAAAGGCACCTTGACTGACGGTACCCAGTTCGATAGCTCTTACGATCGTGGTGAGCCAGCTTCCTTCCCGCTTAACCGCGTGATTCCAGGCTGGACTGAAGGTGTGCAGCTAATGCCTGTTGGCTCTAAATTTACCTTTGTTGTGCCACCTGAGTTGGCTTACGGTGATCAAGATACCGCATCGATTCCTGCCAACTCAACCCTAGTGTTTGATGTTGAACTGCTTGAAATAAAAGACGATACCAAAAAAGACGCGGCGAGCGAAGGCTAAACGACAGCCTCGTCTGACTGTGTAATATCCGCCCCGGCATCGCCGGGGCTTTTTGCATTTTTAGGCTTAAATTCTGTTAAACTGTGCGCAGAGACATTTAGATTGACGGTCGAATAAGGATAGGCGTACGTGGTACCGACAGAAGGCTTTGGCGCGAACGTGATGACGGAAAATGAGCTCATTGAGTCTAATCCATTGAATCAACAAGACAGTGTTATTCTGCGGTCTTATGCGGCGGTAGTGGATGGGCTTGCGGCGCTGATTGGTGAACATTGTGAAATCGTGCTGCACGCATTAGACGATTTAAATAAATCAGCGATCAAGATCGCGAATGGTGAAAACACGGGTAGAAAAGTGGGATCGCCAATCACCGATCTTGCGCTGCGGATGCTGCGCGATATTGAAGGCTCAGAGCGTAATTTTTCACGGGCTTATTTTACCCGAGCGAAAAGTGGCACCTTGATGAAGTCGATCACGGTAGCGATTCGCAATGGGGATAATCGTATCATCGGGCTATTGTGTATCAACATCAATTTAGATGCGCCTTTTTCACAGGTACTACAAGCCTTCATTCCGGATGATCTCGCCAAACAAGCGGCCTCTTCAGTAAACTTTGCCAGTGACGTGGAAGAGCTGGTGGATCAAACCGTTGAACGGACAGTTGAAGAAGTCAATGCCGACAAAACGGTGTCTAACAACACTAAAAACCGTCAGATAGTCATGGCGCTCTATGACAAAGGGATTTTTGATATTAAAGATGCCATTCATCGTGTGGCATCTCGTCTCAACATCTCGAAACATACGGTCTACCTTTACGTTAGACAGCGCAAAACAGAAGAGATCGAATCATGAGTCTGCGTTATGTGTTAGTCGTGACCGAGCCAGCGTATGGATCACAGTTGGCACGCACCGCCTATCAGTTTGCCTGTGCAGCAATAAAGGCGGGGCACCAGGTGAGTAAAGTCTTCTTCTATCAAGAAGGTGTACTGAATGGCGCCGCAACCACAGTGCCCGCAAATGATGAATTTGATTTGGTGGAAGCGTGGCAGCGGTTGGCGTTCGATCACGGTGTTGTGCTGGAAACTTGTGTTGCCGCGGCATTACGACGCGGGATTATCAGTGAGCAAGAAGCGACGCAGCATCAATTATCGACGGCGACCTTGGCAGAAGGATTCTCTCAGGCAGGCTTAGGCGCATTGGCTGACGCTTTGTTAACCGCTGACCGAGTGATGCAATTTTAAGAGGGCTTTATGCAAATAGGGTTTGTATTTTCTACATCGCCCCACGGGTCGGCGAGCGGTCGAGAAGGGCTAGATGCGCTACTCGCTACCTCGGCGTTTTGCGACACCTTATCGGTTTTTTTTATTGGTGATGGGGTTCTACAACTTATAGCGGGCCAGCAACCGCAACAGATTCTGAGCCGCGATTACATTGCCAGCTTTAAAATGCTACCGCTGTGTGACGTCGAGGACATCTATGTATGCCGCGCTTCATTGGCATCTCGTGGGCTGGAGCACGCCGAGACCGTCTTACCCACTCAAGTCCTGGCGCTTGAACAAGTCAAAAAGCGGTTGTCAGAGTGCGACCGTATACTACATTTTTAAGGAGTCGACGTGCTTCATATCGTGAAATCGTCTCCCTATCGTGACCAAGCGCTAACGTTGTGCTTAAACTACATCGATCAGGACAGTGTGATTGTACTAATCGGTGATGCGGTACTGGCGGGAGTAGATAACAGCGAGTGGACGACGCGCTTATTTACCGGGAATCATGTTGTTTATTTGCTCAGTGATGATGTTCACGCTCGAGGACTCGGCGATAAGCTTCATCCCAGCGCGGTGATGATTGAGATGAACAAATTAGTAAGCTTGAGCGTCGAGCATGTCACGCAAATGACATGGTAATACCTTAGCCTGTATAGCGTAAAAACGCCCCCTGCGCGCTGCTTGAAAAACAAACAATGCAAAGATCTCTGTATAAATCTTGACACCCTATACCCCGACGCCTAAAATTTCGCGTCCCTGTTGTATTGGGGCTAGATTTTTCACACTTATACGTTAAGTAATATCAGGAGCTATTTAATGGCAACTATTAACCAGCTGGTCCGCAAACCACGCTTGAAGCAAGTTGCGAAAAGCAACGTGCCTGCGCTGGAAGCGTGTCCACAAAAACGTGGTGTATGTACTCGTGTTTACACTACTACTCCAAAGAAACCAAACTCCGCACTGCGTAAAGTATGCCGTGTACGTTTGACTAACGGCTTTGAAGTCACCTCATACATTGGTGGTGAAGGTCACAACCTGCAAGAGCACAGTGTTGTTCTGATCCGCGGCGGTCGTGTTAAAGACTTGCCGGGTGTGCGTTACCACACTGTTCGTGGCGCACTTGACTGTGCAGGCGTTAACGGCCGTAAACAAGGTCGTTCTAAGTACGGTGTGAAGCGTCCTAAGTCTTAATGGATTCCGTTAAGTAAGGCCAAACACTCAAACAATTGAATTTTGAAAAAACTGAAAAGTTTTGGATAAAACCTGAAGAAGACAACGGAGATAATCCATGCCACGTCGTCGCGTAATTGGTCAGCGTAAAATTCTTCCAGATCCTAAGTTCGGATCCGAATTGCTGGCAAAATTTGTAAACATCCTGATGGTTGACGGTAAGAAGTCAACTGCTGAAAAAATCGTTTATGGTGCTCTAGACATCATGGCTGAGCGTTCTGGTAAAGAGCACTTGGCTGTATTTGAACAAGCTCTTGAAAACGTACGCCCAGCGGTCGAGGTGAAATCTCGCCGTGTAGGTGGTTCAACTTACCAAGTGCCAGTAGAAGTACGTCCAGTGCGTCGTAATGCCCTGGCTATGCGTTGGTTGGTTGAAGCCGCTCGTAAGCGTGGTGAAAAATCTATGGCTCAGCGCCTAGCAAGCGAGATGCTAGACGCATCAGAAAACAAAGGTACTGCTGTTAAGAAACGTGAAGACGTTCACCGTATGGCAGACGCGAACAAAGCGTTCGCACATTACCGCTGGTAATGCCTTCATGGCGTGTTCCGCTCGGAGCACGCCAAACCCATTTTCTAAGGTTAACCTTAGCAAGAGGATACTATTGTGGCTCGTAAAACCCCTATCGAGCACTACCGTAACATCGGTATTTGTGCTCACGTAGACGCCGGTAAAACCACGACTACCGAGCGGATCCTGTTTTACACAGGTCTGTCACACAAAATCGGTGAAGTACACGACGGTGCCGCGACCATGGACTGGATGTCGCAAGAACAAGAGCGTGGTATCACTATTACCTCTGCGGCGACCACCACTTTCTGGGCCGGTTCTGATCAGCAGTTTAAACAGCACCGTGTAAACATCATCGACACCCCTGGACACGTTGACTTCACCATCGAAGTTGAGCGTTCTTTGCGTGTGCTTGATGGAGCTGTGGTTGTATTCTGTGGTTCATCAGGTGTTGAGCCTCAGTCTGAGACCGTATGGCGTCAGGCTGACAAGTACGAAGTACCGCGTATGGTATTCGTCAACAAGATGGACCGTGCGGGCGCTGACTTCCTGCGCGTTGTTGATCAAATCAAAAACCGCCTTGGTGCACACCCTGTGCCAATTCACTTGAACATCGGTGCAGAAGACCAGTTCAAGGGCGTTATCGATCTGATCAAAATGAAAGCGATCAACTGGAATGAAGAAGACATGGGTATGACGTATACCTATGAAGAAATTCCAGACGATCTGAAAGAGCAAGCAGAAGAGTGGCACAACTTCCTGGTTGAGTCTGCTGCTGAAGCGTCTGAAGAACTGATGGACAAATACCTTGAAGAAGGCGAATTGTCCGAAGAAGAAATCAAGAAAGCGCTACGTCAGCGCACCCTTGATAACGAGATTGTTCTAGCTACCTGTGGTTCGGCGTTTAAAAACAAAGGCGTTCAGGCGGTACTGGATGCGGTTATCGAATACTTGCCTTCACCGATCGACGTTAAAGCGATCAAAGGTGAAGACGAAGACGGTAATCCAATTGAGCGTCATGCAGACGATAAAGAACCGTTCTCTGCGTTGGCATTCAAAATTGCAACTGACCCATTCGTAGGTACGCTGACCTTTATGCGTGTTTACTCTGGTGTAGTGAACTCTGGTGACAGTGTATACAACTCAGTGAAGCAAAAGCGTGAGCGCTTGGGCCGTATCGTACAGATGCACTCGAACAAGCGTGAAGAGATCAAAGAAATCCGCGCCGGTGATATCGCTGCAGGTGTTGGTCTCAAAGACGTGACCACGGGTGATACGCTGTGTGCGATGGATTCAAAAGTTATCCTTGAGCGCATGGAGTTCCCAGATCCTGTTATCCAGATCGCGGTTGAGCCTAAGTCTAAAGCAGACCAAGAGAAAATGGGTATCGCGCTGGGTAAACTAGCGGCAGAAGATCCGTCTTTCCGCGTTGAGTCTGACGAAGAGTCTGGCCAGACCCTGATCTCGGGTATGGGTGAGCTTCACCTAGACATCATCGTTGACCGTATGCGTCGCGAATTTAACGTTGAGTGTAACGTTGGTAAGCCTCAGGTTGCTTATCGCGAAACCATCCGTGGTAGCACCAAAGTTGAAGGTAAATTCGTGAAGCAGTCTGGTGGTCGTGGTCAATTCGGTCACGTATGGCTGAAGATCGAACCTTCAGAGCCAAACGAAGGCTTCGTCTTTGTTGACGAAATCGTCGGTGGTGTGGTTCCACGCGAATACATCGGTGCGGTATCAAAAGGTATCGAAGAGCAAATGAAAAACGGTGTACTCGCCGGTTATCCAGTGCTCGACGTTAAAGCGACCTTGTTCGATGGTTCTTACCACGATGTTGACTCCAACGAAATGGCGTTTAAGATCGCTGCATCAATGGCATTCAAGAAAGGTGCACACGACGCGCAACCTGTTATGCTTGAACCAATGATGAAGGTTGAAGTAACCACGCCAGAAGAGTGGATGGGTGACGTTGTCGGTGACTTGAACCGTCGTCGTGGCCTGATTGGCGGTATGGACGAAGGCCCAGCGGGTCTGAAGATCGTACGTGCCCAAGTGCCACTGTCTGAAATGTTCGGTTACGCTACAGACCTACGTAGTGCAACACAAGGCCGTGCGTCATACTCGATGGAATTCAGCGAGTATGGTGAAGTGCCGAAGAACATTGCTGATGCTCTAATTGCTGAGCGTAGCTAATTATTTTGGTCCTGATGCCGGTGCGATCACCGGCATCAAACACTGACTTCTGAGTTATTAGGCAAAGCCCCTTAACTCACAACTAGGAAGGAAGACGATCGTGTCTAAAGAAAAATTTGAACGTACGAAAACGCACGTTAACGTTGGTACTATCGGCCACGTTGACCATGGTAAAACTACGCTGACTGCAGCTATCTGTACTGTACTTGCAAAAGTATACGGCGGTGCTGCGCGTGATTTCGCGTCAATCGATAATGCGCCAGAAGAGCGTGATCGTGGTATCACCATCGCAACGTCTCACGTTGAGTACGATACGCCAAACCGTCACTACGCACACGTTGACTGCCCAGGACACGCTGACTATGTGAAAAACATGATCACCGGT